>NZ_JACADT010000149.1:0-8696 GCF_013421635.1 Streptomyces sp. UH6
CTCGTTCGGGTCGGGCACCCCCGGCGGCAGCATCTGCCGCCGCTTGGGCCCACCGTGCTCCGACTCCCCCGGTTCCTTCGCCCCGGGCCACGCCTTGGCGACCCGCGCCGCCAGCACGAAGTCCTTGCGCAGCGGATGCCCTTCGAACCCCTCCGGCAGCAGCAGCGGTTCCAGGCCGGGGTGGCCCTCGAACCGCACGCCGAACATCTCGTGGGTCTCCCGCTCGTGCCAGGCCGCGCCCGCGTGGACACCGACCGCGGAGGCCAGCACCGGGGCGTCGTGCGGCACGGTGGTGCGCAGCAGCAGCCGGCGGACCGGCCGGCCCAGGGCGGCGACATGGGCGCAGACCCGGAAGCCCGTGCCCGGCTCGTCCACCGCGCTCAGCCAGTCGAAGAAGGTGCAGCCCAGCCGGTCCCGGGCGACGGTCAGCGCCTCGGTCCAGGACTCCGGCGGCACGTCGACGGTCAGGACCTCGTAGGACTCCTCGGCCACGGCCCGGTCGCCGAAGAGCGCGGCCGCCGGTTCCGGGAGCCAGCCCTCGCTCATCGGTCCCCCTCCGCGGCGGGCGGCCGGACCAGTCCGCTCGTGAGCGCCGCGGTGGAAGGACGCGGGGCCGTGCCGCTCCCGCCGTACCGCTTCCCCAGCGACTCCCGGGCGATCTTCTCCTGGAGCTTGATGATCCCCTGCAGCAGCGCCTCGGGCCGCGGCGGGCAGCCCGGCACGTAGACATCGACGGGGACGATCTGGTCGACGCCCTTGGTGACCGAGTACGAGTCCCAGTACGGCCCGCCGCAGTTGGCGCAGGCCCCGAACGAGATGACGTACTTCGGCTCCGGCATCTGCTCGTAGAGCCGCTTCACCGCGGGCGCCATCTTGTCGGTGACGGTGCCCGAGACGACCATCAGGTCGGCCTGGCGGGGGCCCGGCGCGAACGGGATGACGCCGAGGCGCATGAAGTCGTGCCGGGACATCGACGCGGCGATGAACTCGATGGCACAGCAGGCGAGCCCGAAGTTGAAGACCCAGAGCGAGTAGCGGCGGCCCCAGTTGAGGACCACCTTCATCGGCTCGGGCGCCAGCCGGGACAGCACGCCCAGCCGCTTGGGCTCGGGCAGCATCACCGGCTCCGGCTCGGGGGTGGCGGCGGAGGCAGCGGTCACGTCCACTCCAGGACGCCCTTCCTGTAGGCGTACAGCAGGCCCACGGCGAGGAAGCCGAGGAAGAGGAACATCTCCACGAGGGTGGCGGCGCCGTAGCCCTGCGCGGCGAAGACGGTCGCCCAGGGGAAGAGGAACACCGAGTCCACCGCGAAGATCACGTAAAGGAACGCGTACACGTAGTACCGGACCTGGGTGTGCGCCCAGCCCTCGCCGACCGGGTCGACGCCGCACTCGTAGGTGAGCAGCTTCTCGGGCGTCGGCACCATGGGCCGCAGCAGGCGTCCCGCGCCGAAGGCGACGGCGACGAACAGCACGCCGACCACGGCGAGGAGTCCGACGACCGAGTAGGACGAAAAGTAGTCGGGCACCTCGGTCCTCGCTCCCCACTCCGGTTGCCTCGTGAACGTACGCAACGGGAGTCTAGGCCCTGGCTCCTCGGCGGCGGCCGGGTGCGGTGGTGGGGTTTTCCCCCGTACCTCTCGGCCGGACCGCCTCATGGCGCGGGCGGACCGCCGCCGGGCAGGCTGGCCCCATGACCACCGAACCGACACCGGCCCCGCTGCCGGCCTCGTCCCCGGCGGCCCCGGTTCAGGCTTCGTCCCCGGCGGCCCCGCTCCCGGACGGCGACCGCCTGCCTCCGGCACGCCTGGCCTACGACGCGTACACCTGGCGGGAGATCGCGTACCTGCTGTGCAACCTCCCGGTGACCGTGGTCGGCTTCACCTACGTCGCGGTGGTGCTGCCGACCGGCGCCGGGCTGACCGTGACCGCGATCGGGCTGCCCCTGCTCGCGCTGGCCCTGATGGGCGCGCGGGTGCTGGGCCGGCTGGAGCGCGGCCGGGCCCGCGGCCTGCTGGGGCTGCGGATCGACGAGCCGAGCCCGCTGAGCTCGCACAACCGGTCCGGCAACTTCTTCGTCCGGCTGTGGACGGCGCTCAAGGACCCGGTGGGCTGGCGGTCGATGCTGTACCACCTGATCCGCCTGCCCTGGGGCGTCGTCACCTTCACGGTCACGCTGACCGGTCTCTTCGTCCTGTGGCCGGTGCTCCCCTACCTGGTGCGCGCGATGACGACGGTGGACCGGGCGATGGTCCGCGGGCTGCTGTCGCCGTCCCCGGACCTGGAACGGCGGATCGCCGAGCTGGAGTCCGACCGCGGCGTGGTGATCGACACCGCGGCGGCGGACCTGCGGCGCATCGAGCGCGACCTGCACGACGGCGCGCAGGCCCGGCTGGTCAACCTGGCGATGGGGCTGGGCCTGGCCAAGGAGAAGCTCCTGGAGGACCCGCGGACGGCCGCCGCCATGGTCGACGAGGCGCACGGCGAGGTGAAGCTGGCCCTGCAGGAGCTGCGCGACCTGGCCCGTGGCATCCACCCGGCGGTGCTCACCGACCGCGGCCTGGACGCGGCGCTCTCCTCGGTGTCGTCCCGCTGCACGGTTCCGGTGCGGGTCTCGGTGGAGCTGGAGACCCGGCCGGCCGAGGCCCTGGAGGGCATCGCCTACTTCACCGTCTCCGAGCTGCTGCAGAACGTCAGCAAGCACAGCGGGGCGCGCGCCGCCTCGGTGGACGTGTGGCGCGCCGAGGACCGGCTGATGCTCCAGGTCCACGACGACGGCCGGGGCGGCGCCCGCCAGGACGCCGGCTCGGGCCTGGCGGGGCTGGCGGAACGACTGGGCGCGGTGGACGGCGTGTTCGTCGTCGACTCCCCGGAGGGCGGTCCCACCACGGTCACCGCCGAACTTCCCTGGCGGGACCGGCCCGTCACCCTCACGAAGGAAGGCTGACGTCATGACCGCCGTCCACCCCTACAAGCGGACCGCGGGGCTCCCCGCGCCGCTCGCGCCGCTCCTGGACCCGGCGACCCTGCTGGCCGTGGTGCACTCGCTGCTGAACCTGCCGGTCACCGTCGTGCTGTTCACCTATGTCGTGACCACCCTGTCGCTGGGCGCCGGACTGCTGGTCACGGTGGTCGGACTGCCGGTGCTGGTGCTGGCCCTGGCCGGCTGCCGGCTGCTGGGCGCCGCGGAGCGGGCCCGGGTGCGGCTGCTGCTGGGCGCGCGGATCGCCGAGCCCGAGGCGCCGGCGCCGCGCGGGGACGCGCCGTGGCTCATCGCCTGGTGCGGCGCGGTGCTGCGCAGCGGGTCGACCTGGCGGCAGGCGCTGTACGCGCTGGTGCACCTGCCGTGGGCGGTGTTCTCGTTCACCGTGACGGTGACCCTCTGGGCGGCCGGGCTGGGGCTGCTGACGCTGCCGGTCTGGTACTGGACGATGCCGGCCGACAACCGGGAGATCCACCTCTTCGGCGACGGCGCCCTGCTGGGCTCCGAGCCGTTCGAGCTGGCCGTGTGCTGCCTGGTGGGCGCGGTGGTGACCCTGGGGGCCGCCTGGACGACGCGGGGCATGGCCGTGGTCGACACGGCCCTCGCCCGGGGCCTCCTCGGCCCGTCGGGGCGCACCGGGCACTGACGGGGAACGGCGCGGAACGGCCGGGGACGGCCGAGGGACGCGGGAACGACGGCGGCGGGGACGGAAATCGTCCCCGCCGCCGGGATGTTGCTGGGATGCTGGGCCGGTGGAGACAGCGCTGGGGCAGGACGCGGAGGACAACAGGGTGCGGGTGGTCATCGCCGAGGATTCGGTGCTGCTGCGGGAGGGACTGACGCGGCTGCTCACCGACCGGGGCCACGAGGTGGTCGCGGGGGTGGGCGACGGGGACGGGCTGGTGAAGACGATCAGCGATCTCGCCGCCCGGGGCGAGCTGCCCGACGTGGTGGTGGCCGATGTCCGGATGCCGCCCACCCATACGGACGAAGGGGTGCGGGCCGCCGTCCGGATCCGCAAGGACCACCCCGGGGTGGGCGTGCTGGTGCTGTCGCAGTACGTGGAGGAGCGGTACGCCACCGAGCTGCTGGCCGGTTCCAGCCGGGGCGTGGGGTACCTCCTCAAGGACCGGGTGGCCGACGTCCGGGAGTTCACCGACGCGGTGGTCCGGGTCGCCCGGGGCGGGACGGCCCTGGACCCGGAGGTGGTGGCGCAGCTGCTGGGCCGCAGCCGGCGCCAGGACGTGCTGGAGGGGCTGACCCCGCGCGAGCGGGAGGTGCTGGGGCTGATGGCGGAGGGCCGCACCAACTCGGCGATCGCGCGTCGCTTGGTGGTCAGTGATGGAGCGGTGGAGAAACACGTGAGCAACATCTTCATGAAGCTGGGCCTGGCACAGAGTGACGGGGATCACCGTCGGGTTCTGGCCGTCCTGACCTATCTGAACTCCTGAGCCCCTGAACTGCTGCCACGCTGGACCGGGGGGTCGCTGTTGACAAAATGTCAACAGCGCGGGCGGTCTGGCGACAGGCTCCGGCTCCCTCGCCTTTCCACGCCAAGCGGTTCAACGAATGACAGGGGAAGGCAGCCCTTACAGACTTAGGGTTGAGGCGGGAGCGACCGGCCGAAGGCGTTTCCCGCACATGCCGCCCAGGGAGGTCCAGTTCAGTGACCAGCCAGGTCAGTACAGAGCGCGAGCCGACAGCGGCGAAGGACGTCCGCCGGCTCGAACGGGTGGTCATCCGGTTCGCGGGTGACTCGGGTGACGGGATGCAGCTCACCGGCGACCGTTTCACCTCGGAGACGGCGTCCTTCGGCAACGACCTGTCGACCCTGCCCAACTTCCCCGCCGAGATCCGCGCCCCCGCAGGCACCCTCCCGGGCGTCTCCTCGTTCCAGCTCCACTTCGCGGACCACGACATCCTCACCCCCGGCGACGCACCGAACGTGCTGGTCGCCATGAACCCGGCCGCGCTGAAGGCGAACCTCGCCGACCTGCCGCGCGGCGCGGAGATCATCGTCAACACCGACGAGTTCACCTCTCGCGCGCTGCAGAAGGTCGGCTACGCGGCCGATCCGCTCGCGGACGGGTCGCTCGACGGCTACCAGGTGCACCCGGTGCCGCTGACCACCCTCACGGTGGAGGCGCTGAAGGAGTTCGGTCTCACCCGGAAGGAGGCCGAGCGCAGCAAGAACATGTTCGCGCTGGGCCTGCTCAGCTGGATGTACCACCGGCCGACCGAGGGAACCGAGGCGTTCCTGAGGAAGAAGTTCGCCAAGAAGCCGCAGATCGCCGAGGCGAACATCGCGGCCTACCGGGCCGGCTGGAACTTCGGCGAGACGACCGAGGACTTCGCCGTCTCCTACGAGGTGGCGCCGGCGTCGAAGGCGTTCCCGCCCGGCGTCTACCGCAACATCTCCGGCAACCTGGCGCTCTCCTACGGCCTGGTCGCCGCGTCGCGCCAGGCCGGGCTGCCGCTCTACCTGGGGTCGTACCCGATCACCCCGGCCTCCGACATCCTGCACGAGCTCAGCCGGCACAAGAACTTCGGCGTGCGCACGTTCCAGGCGGAGGACGAGATCGCCGGCATCGGGGCGGCGCTCGGCGCGGCCTTCGGCGGCTCGCTGGCGGTCACCACGACCTCCGGTCCCGGGGTGGCGCTGAAGTCGGAGACGGTGGGCCTCGCGGTCTCGCTGGAGCTCCCGCTGCTGATCGTGGACATCCAGCGCGGCGGGCCGTCGACGGGCCTGCCCACCAAGACGGAGCAGGCCGACCTGCTCCAGGCGATGTACGGGCGCAACGGCGAGGCGCCGGTGCCGGTGGTCGCCCCGCGCACCCCGGCTGACTGCTTCGACGCGGCGCTCGAGGCCGCCCGGATCGCGCTGACCTACCGCACCCCGGTCTTCCTGCTCTCCGACGGCTACCTCGCCAACGGCAGCGAGCCGTGGCGGGTCCCCGAGGTGGAGGACCTGCCGGACCTGCGGGTGGAGTTCGCCGACGGGCCGAACCACACCACCGAGGACGGCGTCGAGGTCTTCTGGCCGTTCAAGCGGGATCCCGAGACGCTGGCCCGCCCGTGGGCGGTGCCGGGCACGCCCGGCCTGGAGCACCGGATCGGCGGCATCGAGAAGCAGGACGGCACGGGGAACATCTCCTACGACCCGGCCAACCACGACTTCATGGTCCGCACCCGCCAGGCCAAGGTGGACGGCATCGCGGTGCCGGACCTCGAGGTCGACGACCCGGGCGGCGACGCCCGGATCCTGGTCCTCGGCTGGGGCTCCACCTACGGGCCGATCACGGCGGCGGTCCGCCGGCTGCGCGGCATCGGCCACCCGGTCGCGCAGGCCCACCTGCGGCACCTCAACCCGTTCCCGGCCAACCTGGGCGAGGTGCTCCGGGCCTACGACAAGGTGGTGGTCCCGGAGATGAACCTCGGCCAGCTCGCCACGTTGATCAGGGCGAGGTTCCTGGTCGACGCCCGCTCCCACACCCAGGTCAACGGCATGCCGTTCAAGGCGGAGCAGCTCGCCGCGGCGCTGAAGGAGGCCATCGATGGCTGACACGACCGAGACGTCGGCGAACCTGCTGTCGCTGGTCCCCAAGGCGGCCGGCAAGCAGACGATGAAGGACTTCAAGTCGGACCAGGAGGTCCGCTGGTGCCCCGGCTGCGGCGACTACGCGATCCTCGCCGCCGTCCAGGGCTTCATGCCGGAGCTGGGGCTGGCGAAGGAGAACATCGTCTTCGTCTCCGGCATCGGCTGCTCGTCCCGCTTCCCCTATTACATGAACACCTACGGGATGCACTCCATCCACGGGCGTGCGCCGGCCATCGCGACCGGGCTGGCCACCTCGCGGCGGGACCTGAGCGTTTGGGTGGTCACCGGTGACGGCGACGCGCTGTCCATCGGCGGCAACCACCTGATCCACGCCCTGCGCCGCAACGTCAATCTGAAGATCCTGCTCTTCAACAACCGGATCTACGGACTGACCAAGGGCCAGTACTCCCCCACCTCCGAGATCGGCAAGATCACCAAGTCGACGCCGATGGGCTCGCTGGACGCCCCCTTCAACCCGGTGTCGCTGGCGCTGGGCGCGGAGGCGACCTTCGTGGCGCGGACGGTGGACTCCGACCGCAAGCACCTCACCGAGGTGCTCCGGCAGGCGGCCGCCCACGAGGGCACGGCGCTGGTGGAGATCTACCAGAACTGCAACATCTTCAACGACGGCGCCTTCGACGTGATCAAGGACCGGGAGCAGGCCCAGGAGGCGGTGATCCGCCTGGAGCACGGGCAGCCGATCCGCTTCGGCGTGGACGACGCCAAGGGAGTGGTCCGCGACCCGGTCAGCGGCGACCTCGTGGTGGTCGACGTCACGCCGGAGAACGAGGCCGACGTCCTGGTCCACGACGCGCACGCGGCCTCGCCGACCACCGCGTTCGCGCTCTCCCGCCTGGCCGATCCGGACACGCTGCACCACACGCCCATCGGAGTGCTCCGGTCGGTGGGGCGCCCGGTGTACGACACGCTGATGGCGCGGCAGCTGGAGGACGCCGTCGAGCGGCAGGGCACGGGCGACCTGGGGGCGCTGCTGGCGGGCAGCGACACCTGGACCGTCGCCGGGTGATCCGCGTTGGGTGATCCACGCCGGGTGATCCGCGCCGGGTGATCTCCGGCGCGTGACCCGCGCCGGGTGACGCTCCGTGCGCCCGCGCTTGACCGCACACGCCGCGCCCCCCGCGCGTCAGGACCGTATGTCGATACGGGAATGACACGCGGGGGGCGCGGCGTTACCTTCCGGATGGCGCCTACGCTGCGGGAGCGTGGCAGCCAGAAGGAGGAGCAATGCCACAGCCGGCGCCGCGGAACGAGAACCGGATCGGTCTGCTGAACGGATTCGCCGCCTACGGCATGTGGGGCCTGGTCCCCCTCTTCTGGCCGCTGCTGAAGCCGGCCGGCGCCGCGGAGATCCTGGCGCACCGGATGATCTGGTCCCTGGTCCTGGTCGGGCTGGTCCTGCTGGTGGTCCGCCGCTGGGCCTGGGCCGGCGAGCTGATACGCCAGCCCCGCAAGCTGGCGCTGATCACCCTGGCCGCGACGGTGATCACCGTGAACTGGGGCGTCTACATCTGGGCGGTCAACGCCGGGCACGTCGTCGAGGCGTCCCTCGGCTACTTCATCAACCCCCTGGTCACCATCGCCCTCGGCGTCCTCCTCCTCAAGGAGCGGCTGCGTCCCGCGCAGTGGGCGGCGGTCGGTGTCGGTCTGGCCGCCGTGGTGGTGCTGACCGTGGGCTACGGGCGGCTGCCGTGGATCTCGCTGACCCTCGCCTTCTCCTTCGCCGCGTACGGCCTGGTCAAGAAGAAGGTCAACATCGGCGGGCTCGAGTCGATGGCCGCCGAGACCGCCGTCCAGTTCCTGCCCGCCCTGGCCTACCTGCTGTGGCTCGGTTCGCGGGGGCAGGCCACCTTCGGCACCGAGGGGGCGGGCCACGCCGCCCTGCTGGCCGCCACCGGTGTGGTCACCGCGGTGCCACTGATCTGCTTCGGCGCCGCCGCCATCCGGGTGCCGCTGTCCACGCTGGGCCTGCTGCAGTACCTGGCGCCGGTCTTCCAGTTCGGTCTGGGCGTCCTCTACTTCCACGAGGCCATGCCGGCGGAGCGCTGGGCGGGCTTCGCCCTGGTGTGGCTGGCGCTGTCCCTGCTCACCTGGGACG
>NZ_JACADT010000015.1:0-25644 GCF_013421635.1 Streptomyces sp. UH6
CCCGGCGTGCAGGGGATGGGTGAAGTCCTCGGGCAGGAGCCACCGGACCGACGCGATGTCACCTGGTCTGGCGGTGGCGGTCGCGAGCACCAGCTGCTCCTCCTCAGCTGCTTCGAGGCCGGGCGTGAGGGCTGGTCGGGGTGCCGGGAGCCGGGGGAGGGTGCCCGCCCGCGCGGGGAAGCGGGCCGCGACATCGTCCACGAGGGCGGCGAGCACGTCGGCCTCGGCGAGCACGGCCGGGACAGGATGCGGCAAGGAAGCGTCGCCCGCTCGGCGGACGAGGCGGGCGGCGGCTGCTCGCAGACGGCGGCGGGCGTGCTCGCCCTGGACGATCCGGGCGTACGCGTGCAGGTGCCTCGGCCAGGGGCACGCCTGGACCAGTTGGTGGGGGTAGCCGGGGGTGAGGGTCGGCATCGTCGCCCGGGCGGCGGTCAGGACGACGTTCAGCCAGGTCGCGTCCCGTGCGTGCTTCTCGGCGTCGGGCGGTGGGGTTGCCCGGAGCGCGGTGAACAGCGCGCGGTGGGCCGCGTCGGCGAACTGCTCCGGCTCCATGTCGCCGAGTTCTTCGAGGCGGTGGGGCTGGAGGAGGAGGGCGCCGAGGAGGGCCTGCTCGGCGTAGTGGACCGGCTGCGGCGAAACTGGGTCGACGGCGTCGTCGCGGTCGGGGGCCGGCTCTGGGGTTGGGGTGGTCGCGTGGGGCATCAGGCGGCGAGGGTGAAGTCGTCGGGGTTGAGGGAGACGTTGAGGTGCGGGGCGAGGAGGTGTCCGGCGAGGAGCGGGGGTACGGCGTTGCCGATCTGGGTGAATTGCTGGCTCTTGTTGCCCTGCCAGGGGTAGTCGGCGGGGAAGGTCTGCAGGACGCCTGCCTCGGCGGCGGTGATGCGGATCGGGTTCGGAGGCTCGGGCCCGTCGTCGTCGGCTTGGGGCTGGTGAGGGTCGGGGGTGGCGACCCAGACGCATTCGTTGGAGCGGTGGCCGAAGAACAGGGTCCCGGCGGGCTCGGAGGCGGCCCGGATGGTGGCGTTGGCCTGGTTGTTGTTGCGCAGGGCCCAGGACCAGCGGTGGGCCTCGGCGGTGAAGGTGGGGGCGGGGCCGTTCGCGGGCCGGTTCTCGCGTGCGCCGCCGCGTGCGGCCCAGCCGGATCCTTCGCGTCGGGAGCGCAGGACGACACTGGCGGTGGGGTGCGGGGTCCAGGTGCCGCGGGCCCGTGCGTCGGAGAGGGTCTTGCGGGAGCCGGAGGGGAAGGGTTCGGGGCCTCCGCCTGGTCCGCCGCCGGCGCACACGGTGGGGACCGGGCGGTCGGTGGCACCCCAGCCCAGGGCCTCGGCCATGCTGACCCACCGCTCGCGGCCCGGGCCGAAGAGGGACTCCGGCTCGGCGACTCGGGCGTGCGTGGGCTCGGGCGGCTCCGCGGGCCGGGTACGGGAGGCGAGCAGGATCGCGCGCTTCCTTGTCTGGGGGACGCCGTAGTCGGCGGCGTTGAGGATGCCGGTCCACACCGAGAACCCCCACCCGCGCAGGACCGCCGCGTACTGCCGCCACAGGGGGAGCACGTCGGGGACTTCCTCCATGGCCACCCACTCGGGCTCGCCGACGGTGTTCAGGGCGTTGAGGTAGCGCATGGGCTCGGCGGCGAGCAGGGACCGCTCGTCGCGGCAGGCGGCCAGCAGTCGTTCGCGGGTGTCGCGTCCGGCGGCCAGGTCGGCGACGGCCTGGTGGACAAGGGGCTGGTCGACCAGGCCGAGCCGCTTGCCGGCCATCGACCACGCCTGGCACGGCGGGCTGGCGATCACCCCCCGTACCCGGCCCAGGAACGGCCGCACCGGATACGCCGCGACGTCCGTCCGGATGGTCAGCTGTCCGGCTGCGGCGCGGGTTCGGCAGGCCCACGGATCCCATTCGAGTCCGACGTCCCGCACGCCGAGGACGGACAGAGCGTGGCTCCAGCCGCCCGGTCCGGCGAACAAGTCGATCACGAGGGAGCGCGTGGGCAGGGTAGCGCGGTTCATCGCGTGCGAGAGGGCCGGGACGGGGATGTGCCGGCCGCCGGCGGTCGTGCCGTGGCGAGGGCTGCTCGGTAGGTGCTGCCGCCGACGACGCCGGGGTCGACCTCGATGCTCAGGCCGGCCGCGGTGACGAGTGCCTCGGCGAGGTCGACGAGGTTCTTCATCGCGATCTCGTCCATGGTGTCCGGGACCTGGTGCCAGACGTCTCCGGAGACCTGGTGGCGTTCCAGGCCGAGGCTGTCCAGCAGGGTCAGCAGCGTCTCGGGGGCTCCGGTGCGGGTGTCGGCGAAGATCGTTCCGTCGCGGTGATAGATCCGGACGTCGGTGTCGTGGGCGTCGGCAAGACTCATGGAACTCCTGGCGGGGTGGGCGGTTGTTGCGGGGGAGCGGCCGGCGGTCACGAGGCGAGACCGAACCCGTCGGTGCCGTGCGCGGCGAGGGCGGCGATGCGATTGCTGATCAGGTCCGGGTGGCGGATCGGCAGGGCGTGCGTGGCGCGCGGCACGATCTCCAGCCGGGCGCCTGGCAGGAGGCCCGCCAGGTGCGCGGTGTCAGCGGCGGGGATGTGCCGGTCGTCGGCGCCGGCCATCAGCAGCACCCGGGAGCCGAGCCGCTCCAGCACGCGCAGGTCGTGCGGCTGGTAGTGGTGCAGGGCCTGCCACAGGGTGAAGAGGTCTGCGGTACGGGTGTGGCGCACCCCGTGACGGCATCGCGGCGGACCGTCCACCGTCCCGCCCTCGGGGCGTTCGGTGAGGGCGTAGCGGTGGGTGGGGGGTAGGTGGCGGCGGGCCCAGTCGACGACGGAGGGGGCGTGGGCGAAGGCGAGGGCCGCCAGTCCGCGGCCCGCGGCGACCAGGAGGGCGCGCGGGCGCAGGCCGGGCAGGATGCTCGCCTGCCGGGCGGTCGCCGACAGCAGCACCATGCCGCGCGCACGCGACAGCAGGGCGGGCCGCCGGGCGACGAGGTCCTGCAGGAGGAGGGCTCCGAGCGAGTGGCCCGCGAGCACGAGAGGGCCGGCCGGTGCGCAGGCCCGCACGACGTGGTCGAGGTCGTCGGTGAGCTGTTCGACGGACAGCGGTGCCTGACCGCGAGGGCTGTGGCCGTGGGCGCGCTGGTCGTAGCGTAGGACCCTAAATCCGTGGGCGGTCAGGTGCCGGGTGTGGGCACGCCAGAGGTCGGCGGTGACGGACGCGCCGTGCACCAGCACGACGGTCGCCGCATCCGGGCGGGGGCGTGAGGGGGCGTCCATGTAGACGGTCAGCGGGGTGCCGTCGGAGGCGTGAGCGGTGACGATCTCGGTGGGGAGCTGGGCGGGAGACATGGCGACCTTGAGCGAAGGAGGGAACGAGCAGGCTCGGGTGGCGAGTTCTGGCAGGTGGGGTGCCGGAAGCCTTGTGGCCCGTTCGTCCTGGCGGGCTGGATGAGGGGACGGGTTCAGGCGTGCCCGCTCTACGTAGCGAGGCCGAAGTCGTCCTGCGTCATGTCCGGGGCGGCTCCGCGGCAGGCCCAGGGGGAGCAGCCCTCGACGATGCCGGCTTCGAGTTCCTCGGCGTCGACGCTGTCGTCGCCGAGCCGGCGCTGCATGGCGGCCCACTCGGAGGCGGTGACGTGGTCGATGGGGGCCTCGGCGAGCGGGACGCGGGAGCGGTGCAGGTACGCCTGGCCGAGGAGCTGGTTGCCGGTCGCGTTGGCGCGGGCGTTGCCGTTGCGGATCGCGGCGTCGAAGGCGACGACGTCCTCCCACTCCTTCGGGGAGGTGTCGCGGATGTGCCGCCACTGGGCGTTGCCGTGGAACGGGCAGCCCAGGCAGCTGGACTTCGGAGTGTCGGCGAGACCGATGGAGGTGAGGTAGCGGACGCAGTCGTCGCGGCTCCAGCCCAGGTCGATCAACGGGTGCCGGTTGCGCATGTACTTCACGTCGGCGTCCTTGGCGCGGTGGAACTCGTCGGTGGAGATACCGACCCACTGCTCGACGAAGACGCCCTTCGGGACGCGCACCGGGTGCGGGTATCCCAGAAGCTCCCGAATTTGTCGTTTTATCGGTTTTATTTTGTATTCCCCTGTGCACTGGCGCCGGGTCATCCCCGGCCTCCCGTCGGCGTTCAGGACGTACAGGGGCATGGAGGCGAAGCGGTGGTCCGGGTCGAGGGCGTCGTTGCGGATGTTGCCGGAGGAGACGCGGAGGATCGGGATGCCCGCCGGCCGGGCTATCTCCCGTTCGAGGCGGTCGAGATGGTCGTAGACGGCCTTCGGTTCCCAGCCGGTGTCGGCGAAGATCGCGTAGTCGACCTTTGGGAGCACGCCGCGGGCAGACAGGGCGAGCATGGCGCTGGACTGGACTCCGGCGCCAAGAGAGATCGCGCGGAAGCGGGGAGACGGTGCGGTTATTGCTGCTCCTTGGAGAGAGGTGAGGTGTGCGGGTCCGGCGAGCCTCCGGGTGCGCAGCGGCGGCGTTCGGCCTGCCGCGGGTGCGCTGACCTCCGAACGGGGGGCCTTCGTGCGGCACTCCCGGCGGTCACCGGTGCGGAGGCGCCTTGTGGACTGCTGGTGGCTGGGCTGCGGCGGTAGCTGACCGGGGGTGGGCTGGTGCGGCTGGTCAGCGGTGTTGACCGTTTGGTCCAGGGGGTGATGTGGGTGGGGCGGGGTGAGCGGTCTCGGCGTGACTTGCCTGTGGGACGGGCGGTTGAGCCGGTGGCCTGTTGAAGGCAGGCGCGGCGAGGTCGAGGGCGGCCGCGATCTGCTCGGCCTGGTCGTGAGCGGTCCGGAGACCTTCGGCGACGTCGGCGGGCAGCCGGTCCCACTGCGCGCGGTACTGGTAGCGCTGGATGATCTCGGCGCCGTTGCGTAGCTGCTCTGCGAGCTGGTGCAGGATCGCGGTCTGCTGTTCGGGACCGGCCGTGTGCGTGGCCTGCAGGAGCGCGTCGAGAGCGGTAGGCAGAGGAGCATCGTCGGCGGGGAGGCCGAACAGTTCGGCGTGGAGTGCCTGGGCGAATGTGGTCACCGGTCCGCCTCGGCCGCGGTGGTGGTAATCGGCTGCCGCCAGTCGGCGAGCGGCGAAGTGAACGGTCACGTCCCGGGGGGCGGCGCCGGGTTGGAGCTGGTTGGCGAGCGCGCGAGCGAGGTCGTGCGCGGTCGGGATGCCGGAAGACGCGGCTACCTCCAGGTCGGTCTATCGGGTGGCGGATCGGGCGGGGGAGACGGCCGGGCGGCTTGCGGGCCGCGCGGTGCTGGGCGGCGTGGAAACACCGGAGCGGCGTGCCTGCCGCGGGGTGGCGACGGGCAGGGCGAAGAGTGCGGTCAGTGCCGTACGGCCGTCGGGCGTGAGGTGCAGGCGTTCGTCGTGGAGGGGGAGCGGGCACGTCTCGCGGTGCACAAGACCGCGGCTCTCCAGGGAGCGGACGGTGCTCATGCTCAGCCGGAACTCGTCGGGCCGGACGTGCGCCCGGTCCTGGACCCGGTCGAGGGTCACTCGCCCTGCCGCGACGGCTTCCAGCGCCCTGAACTGGGTGCGGGACAGCCCGGTGGGCCGGTGCTCGATGGGAAGGTGCTGCTGCGCGTGCAGTTCTCCGGCGAGCAGTCGGGCGGTGGCCAGGCAGTCTTCACTGCCGAGGGAAGTGAGCTGCCGGGCGAGGACGATGCGGCGCCCGGCCTCGAGCAGTGGCGTGCCATAGCCGGCGACCTGCCCGGCACCGGACGCCGGTGTCCCGTCCAGCAGTAGGTCCGCGGCGTCGAGGATGTGGTCGGCGGCCAGGAGGGCCAGCGCGCCGAGCTGGGCCAGACGCTCCATGGCGGCTTTGACTTCCGGGGAGCGGTACAGGCGCGGCATGGTCTCCACGGTGTCGGAGACGTCCATGGAGCTGCGGGCCAGCGCTTGGGTGCGGGGTATGACGCGCTGGACGAGGTTGCTGCCCGGGTTCGGGCCGCGCAGAAGGGCGAGGTCCCGCAGTGCGTCGTGGTGCCGGGTGAAGTCGGCGGCGAGGGCCAGCAGGCGGTCGGGGATGGTGGGGGTGGTGGAAGACATCGTCTCTCGGCTAACGCGCAGGACGCTGGGGCGTGGGTGTGGACGGCGGGCTGGGCCTCGTCGAGGACCGCGAGCCCCGGCGGGGCGCGATGGGGAAGTCCGCCGGTGTCGGGATCCCGAGGTTGATGAGGGCGGTGAGGCCCTTGGCGTGGGCGTGCGGCTCGGCGCGGACCACGGTGTTGACCAGCGCTCTTTCGTCCATGCCGCAGGGCGGCTGGTAACTGGTCTGGTCAGCCGAGAGGGTGAAGCCCTCTGCTTCGAGGAGGGATTGGCCGTTGCTCGTTTCGGCGGTGGCAGTCATGGCGCTGTGGGAGAACCGGAAGCGCACATCGGGAGCGGGTCGTCCTGCGGGGTGCCAGCGGGTTGTCCAGGCGAGGTCGACGATGTCCAGGGTGTGCTCCAGGAGATCGGCCAGGGCGTCGCCGGCTCGTGTGTGTGCCTCCTGACCTGTGCTGGGGGCGAGCAGGTAGGCGGTGCGGCCGCCTTGGTTGTGGGCGATGAACCCGGCATCGGTCAGGATGCGAGGGCCTGCACGCAAGGGCCGGTTGAGCAGGGCGAAGGTGTATCCGTCGTCGGTCGCGCCGACGAAGACGTCGTGGTGGTCGGTGATGGCCAAGCGGGTCCTTCCTGGGTGACGGGTCGTCCTGGCGGGGCGGTCACGGCGCTCGACGCGTGGTCCAGAGGGGGTTCCTCTGGACGGGTGTCTGCTGACCGCGGACAAACGCGACGGAGGTAGGGCGTTGGTCTCAGCGCTTCCGTCTCGCCGCGGCGGAGAAGGGGGACGCCACTGGGGAAAGCCGGTGTGGGGCTGGGGGGATGGCGGCGGGGGTGGCGATGCCCAGGTCGATGTGACTGGTGATGTTCTGCCGGTCAAGACGTAGGTCGATGCGGACGGCGGCGCGCACCTTCTCCCGCTCGGTGAGGCTGTCCGATAGGGCGAAGTCGCCGTCCGCGTTCTCGTTCACGGTGCCGAGCTGCCGCAGGGCCGCTCGGGCTCGAGAGCTGTCGGTGACGATGCTGACCTTGTTGCCGGTGAAGAAGATGCGCACCTGGGGGTCGGCGTGCCGTGGACGTGCCGTCCAGGCAAGGTCCGCCATGTCGGCCGTGTGGGCGCAGAGTTCGTACATCGCCTGTTCGGCCTGGTGGAGTGCGTTGGTGGGCGGGAGCAGGTAGACGATCCGGCCGCGATGGTCGACGGGGGCGAAGCCGGCCTTCGTCAGCACGCGGTGGGCCGCGCCCAGGTAGCGGCGCTTGTCGCTGTTGAGGACGGCGAAGGTGTGTCCGTCGTTGGTCGAGCCGAGGAACACCTCGTGGTGATCGGTGATGGCCAGGGGGACTCCAGAGCGATAGGGGAGGTCGGTGTTGGGCCGCGTGGGCGTCAAGGAGTGGACGGAGACCGGCGAGGTGCGGGGGCGCATGCCTGGGCGGCCTGGGCGACGGCGTGATGGACGTGAGGGTTCACCGCGGCACCGCGGATCGGGGTGATGAGCGCGCTGGTGCTGTGCTGCACGGGGTAGGGGATGTCGCCGAATGCCCGCTCGACGGGGATGTCGGAGGCGATACCGGCGACGAACTGGGCGACCAGACGTTCCGGGGCGTCGGTGAAGACGGCGCTCCACTCGGTGTCGAAGCCCTCGTACAGCGAGGCGTTGACGGTCCAGGTGGCTGGGTCTTGCGAGGTGTGGCGCAGGGTGCAGTGCCCGTCGGGTGAGGTGAAACCGTTGCTGTCGCGGTGGGCGGTCCACTGATGGCCGGCGGCGGCGCTCGACGGGCTGCCGACGGTGAGGGGGATCTGCTCACAGTGCCGGTGGTCACCGAGAAGCTGTGGCAGGGCCTGGGTGACGGCGGCGATAGCCTCGACCGGTGTCTGGCGGGTGAACTTCACTTCCCAGTTCGGCTCGTGGTGGGCGATGGTCCACCAGACGCCGTCGAAGCGCATGGGCTCGAAGGTGATGAACAGGCAGTGATCCGGGCTGTCGAGAGTGACGAGGCCGGTCGCCGGGTCGTGGGTGGTGTGCCAGTCGAACAGGTGGGTCAGCGGGCCGATGACGTTGCCCAGGCTGTCCGCACCGATGCCGGCGAGGTACCGCGGGGAGATGAGGACGCGGTCACCGAGTGAAGGGAGAGGCTGATGCTGGGTGTTGGTCACGGTCGCCTATCGAGGGGGTTGTGGCGGAGTCGAGCGCTCGCGTTGGAGTCGGCGCAGGCTTTGAGCCGTCTCACGGGGCCGATGTAGTACGCAGCGCAGGGGCGCCCGCCTTGGCGACGGCGCGGGCGGTGATGGCCTTGGAGACGCGGGCGGAGGCGGCGGCGAGCTGGTCTGCGTCGGGCTCGAGGTACCAGGGGCGCAGGTCGAGCATGGCGGCCCGCATACCGGTGGCGAAGCAGAGGGCGGTGCCCTTGGGGAGGGCGCGGATCGCGTCGGCGGGGAGGATGCGTTCCTGCCGCATGGACACGGAGGTGGACTTCCCGGACTCCGAGGTCGAGGTGGAGGTGGTCTCGACGTCGTGGTCGCCGATAAGGCGGGAGAGCTTGTCGGCGAAGTCGGGGTCGTCGATACCGGAGCCGATGACCTTGATGGTCGAGGCGGACCACATGGCGTCCATGCCGGCGTCGCCCCAGACCTTCTGGCCCTGGCGGTAGGACTGCAGGATGGTGATCGGGATGATCCCGCGTGAGCCGAGGTGGGAGTAGAGATCGGGGAGGTCGCTGATCTTGCAGACGTTGGCGGCCTCGTCGAGGATCGCGAGCATCGGCGGGTCGAGACGGCCGCCGGCTCGCTCGGCCTGGGCGGTCGCGGCGCGCATGACCGAGTCGGCGCACGCGGCGATCAGCGCGGAGGCACCGCCACCGCCGTCTTTCGACAGCAGGTAGAGCGTGTCGGTGGAGGTGACGAACTCCGACGGCCGAAACTCGGCGACGTCCTTCTGCGGGGTGACCCAGGCGGCGATCTCGGAGTTGAGGAGGGCTGCGGCGTACTGGCGGGCGGTCTCGTAGATGCCGTCGCGGGTCTCGGGCGGTCCCTCGACGGTGCCCTTCAGCTGGGAGGCGACGGCGGTGAAGTCGTGGTCGCGGAGGATGTCCAGCGGGGTGCGGTCGGCGGGGAAGGCGAGCCAGCGCATCACGTCGGTGATCGGCCGCTCGTCGAGGGCGGCGGCGAGGAAGAGCTGGGCCAGGATGTTGGATCCGGCCTTGGACCAGAAGTCGCCCTGCTGGGAGGCGTCCACCGAGGCGGCCAGGAAGTGCCCGGCCAGCCGGCCAGCACCCTCCAGCGTTTTGGCATAGGCCAGCGGGTTCCACCACATGGTCCGCTCGGCGTGGGCGATCTGCTGCGGATCCATCGACCACACGCGGCCCACTTGGGAGCGGGCGTCGAGGGTGGCGGTGTAGGCGTCGCCGGCCGCCTTGTTCGAGGTCAGCAGCACCGGCCCCGGAGCGGCCAGGATCGACGGGATCGCCAGCGATGTGGTCTTGCCGGAGCGCGGCGCCATGATGGCGACGGCTACGTCCTCGTATCCCATGCGGACCTCTTGGCGGGTGCCCTGGAGGTTGCCGAGGAGGATGCCGGCGTCCCGAGGGGCGACCTGCTTCGCGTTCTTCAGGCTCGGGCGCAGGGAGCGGGCCTTGTCGGTGATGGCCTTGGCGAGCAGCGGCTCGATGTCCTTGGCCTTCGCCATGCCGGCGACCTTCTTCCCTCGCACGGCGCGGTTCTTGTACCGGGAGCGGACCATGAAGGCGGCGACGGCCGCGGCGGCGACCAGGAGCCCGGGGACGACGCGGGTGGCGAGGAGGGTGGCGGCCGGGCCGAGGTGTGGCCAGAGCTGTCCGGGGTGCAGGAGCGCGGCGGTGGGCTGGTAGGCCGCCCACCGGTCGGAGCCGGTGCCCCAGGCGGCGAGGTTGCCGCACAACCAGGCGGCGTTCGACAGGGGAAGGGCGACGGCGAGGACAGCCATCAGGACGCGGAAGGCTATGTCGTAGCCGTCGGACGTGGTGTTCGGAGATGGCGCAGGCACGAAGAGGGTGACTCCAGGGGCGAGGCGACGGGACGTTCAGGCGCGAGGGCGGGGGCCGGGGCCCTGCGTCGGCGGGGAATCCGGCGGAGTCGCGGTGTGCCGTCTGGTCAGGGCCTGGCGGAGGGCGGGGGCGTGCTGGAGGGTGGCGTGGATGTCCAGGAGCGCCCGGCCGTGCTCGCGCCACTCGTTCAGCGGGTGCCACGCCTCCTCGTCGCGTTCGCCGATCGTGTCGTCGTAGGCGTCGGTGCCCGGTACGGCGTTGCGGGGCAGCGTCTCGCGCGTGGTCTGCCACTGCTGCTGCAGGTTGTCGATCTGCTCGAGCGCGGTGCGCAGCACGCCGAGTTCCCACGGCCAGCAGGAGCGGGCGAGCGCGGGCGGAATCCGGCGGAGTTCCGCTTCGGCCTTGGCCAGCAGTTCCACGGCGCCGCCGCGTACCTGGTCGAAGGCTTGCCAGGTCTCGGCGTCGCGCTGGGCGGCGCGGCGTCCGTAGGCGTCCGGGTGGAGGGGCCAGCCGTCGGTGTCGGTGTGCTCGTCGGAGTAGGCGTCCCACGCGGCGAGGATCTGCTCGCTCTCGTGGAGGAAGCGATCGAGTTGGCGGAGCAGCTGCTCGTGCTGGGCGGTGTTCGTGGTCATGGTGGTGGTGGCTGCCTCAGATGGTGCGGACGACGGGGGATGCGGCGGGCGGGGGAGGCGGTGAGCTCTGCCTGGCCTGTCTGCGATACAGGCGGCCGAGGGGCGACATGAGGCGGTGTTCGAGCTCTCGGCCCGCCGTGGTGCCGGCGGCGCTGAGCGGCTCCTGCGTGACGAGATGGGTGTGCGGCACGTCGAACATCTCCCGCAGGGCCGGGGCGTCGCTGCTCAGGGCGAGGGCGAGGGCGCGGAGAAGGTGCTGCGGTGTGGTGTCGTCGAGGGAGGCCCGCCAGACGATGTCCGCGCCGAGGCCGGGGTCGGGGAAGGTGGCCTCGACGGTCCAGAAGAAGTGCTCGGTGGTGGTGGCGGTCCACCGGCTCACCCGCAGGGTGCGGTGGGGGTGGCGGGCGATCTCGGTGTCGAGGTCGTCGTCCCGTTCGTAGGACCAGCCGGCTTCGGCGAGCACCGGCCACACGTCCTGGTCCTGCTCGCGGGGGGTTGGATGGGCCAGGGGGTCGGTGAGCGCGGCGATGATCTCGACGGGGGTGTGGGCCGTGAACTCGGCCTGCCAGGGACCGTGTTCGGTTGTCCCCTGGAGGTGCCACCACGGCTTAAGGCCGTGCGGTTCCGGTTCCAGCACGATGGTGTGGCGGCGGCCGGGACTGGTGAGGGTGATGCCAGGGCGTTCGATGTTGGCGGTTGCGTTCCAGCCCGCCGCTCGCAGGCTCCGCGTGATGTAGCGCGGGTCTCCCTGTCCTGCCAGGTGCCGGGGGCTGGTCTCCATCCAGACGGCGCGGGTCGGCTGAACGCGTGGGGTGGTCGGTTCTGGGTGGGCGGCGGCGTGGAGGTCCTGGAGAACGTGGCCGTTCTCGGCCCAGACGCGGATCTGCGGGCGGCCTTCGGCGTTGCGCTCGGCGATCATCTCGCGGAACGTGGGTGTGCCCGGTGTGGCGTCGGCCTCCATGAGTTCGCGGTGGTCGATCCACTCCTGGTGGAAGAAGTTCAGCTGCGCCACCGACCTGCCGAGTGCGTCCAGCGTGTCCGCCCAGGTCGGGTCGGTGAGGTCGTCGGGCAGTTCGAGGAGCTGAGCGTGCGCGGTCCGCAGGAGGGCGGGGGCGTGGAAACGGATCCGGTTGAACGCCCGCCACAGCTCGGCGTCGCGCTGCCGGACGAGCGGGGAGCGGGCGTACGGCCGGTCGGACGGCGGCTCGCCGCCCTCGCTCAGGCGGGCGTGCCAGTCGTCGTCGATCCGCTTGGCGTCCCGGAGGAAGAGGGCCAGCTGCCGCAGGTTCTGCGGCTGTTGCCCTGCGGAGTGGGGGTGGTGCACGTGGGCCTTTCGTCGAGGGGCCGGAGTCCGTGAGTGGAGCCGGTGTTACCGCCGTGCGGGCTGCGGCCGGGTGCCGGCCCGCGCGGGAGCGGCAGCCGGACGCGGCGGGAAGCCGGAGGTGGCGCTGCGGGCGGCCTTGTTGATCTCGCGGATGGCGTGGCCGTGGGTGGCCCACTCGTTGAGTGGAGCCTGGGCTTCGGAGAGGTGGGCGGCGCGGGCCTTGTCGAAGGCGGGCGCGCCCGGGCCGGCGTTGAGGGGAAGGCCGTCCCGAGTGGTCAGCCACTCTTCGTGCAGGGTGTCCAGGCGGTCGAGTGCGTCCTGCAGGCCGGTGAGCTGCCAGGCCCAGCGGCTCTGGACCGCCCCGGCGGGCAGGAGGACGAGCTGGCTGCGGGCGGTGGCCAGGAGATGGTGGCCGCCCTCGCGGAGCGCCTCGAAGCTCTCGGCGACGGCCGCGTCGCGGGTGGTGGCGCGACGGTTGTAGGCGTCCTCGTCGACGGGCCACCCGTCGAGATCGGTGTACTCCTCGGAGTAGGCCCTCCAGGCGGCGAGGAGACGGTCGCTCTCACGGAGGAACCTGTGGAGGTCGCGCAGCAGCGCGCGGTGGGCGGACGGTATGGAGGAAGTCGGCATCGGAAGGCTTTCGGGATCGGTACGTGGGTCAGCGGTGTGCCGGCGTCGCCGGGCTCGCTGTCCGTGAGGGCGGGCTGGTGGTCGGCCTGGCCGCGGCCCGGGCCCGGCGTCGGGCGGCGCGCACCTGGCCCCGGAGCACGTCGAGGCGCGAGGTGTGGGCCTCGACCAGCTGCTGGCCGTTGCGCCTGCTCGGCTCCTGCACGGCCTGGTGGTGGACGCCGTCGCTGAACTGGGAGCGCAGGAGGGGCGCGGAGTCGGTGAGGGCGGCGGCGAAGGCGTGCACCAGCCGTCCGGGGGTGTTGCCGTGGAACACGGTGCGCCACCAGTGCGGTGCGTGCTCGTGCTGGTAGTCGCGGACTTCGATGTACCAGGGGTTGGCGAGCATGTCGTCGTCGAGGCGGGAGATCTGGCACAGGCCGTCGGGTGAGTGGGCCTGGCGTGCGGAGGTGACCGGCCAGCCCGCCTGACGGATGGTGTGCCACGCGTCGGGATCCTCGGCGCCTTCGGTGGGCGGGGTGACGAGGGTGTCCGTGACCGCGGCCACGATCTCCACCGGCGTGCGGTAGGAGAAGGACGCGTACCAGTGTGGTTCGTCGCCCCCGGTGTGGTTCTGCAGTGACCAGTAGTAGAGGTGGCTGGTCCCGTCGAGGATGAGCCGGCGGTCGACGTCGTCGCTGCGGAGCACCATCAGGGGGTTCAGCGGGTCGGAGACGAGCGTCCATCCGGCCGCCGCGAGGCCGTGGGTGACGTGGCGGCCGTCGCCGGGGCCTGCGAGGTGACGCGGGCTGGTGTTGAAGAGGCTCTTTGTGTCGTGCTCGGCGGCGAACGAGGCGAGCTGCCCCTTACTGAGCGGCATCGGTCGTCTCCCGCAGAGGGTCAGAGGACGCCTTCAGCGCACGGGCGGACGGGCCCGGTTGCGGCGGTGACTTCAACAAGGCTCCTGCGAAGTGGCGGTTCAGCGGCGGATGGCGGTGTGCCTGGCGGCGGGACGGGTGGCCGGCGTGGTGCCGGGAGGACCGGATCCGGTGGCGCGGGCCCAGGCGGCGGCCCGCGCCGAGTGCACGCGGGCTTCGTGCGCCGCGGAGAGTTGGGAAGGCAGCACCGAGACGGAGGTGGTCTGCAGGTCACGGATCGGCGGGAGCGAGCCGCGTGGGCGCATCACCGGCCGCGGGTCGGACAGACCGGCGGCGAACGCCTGGACCAGGTGCATGGGGGTGGAGGGCGTGAGGGTCGCCATCCAGCCGAAGCCCTCCTCGCTGCGGGCCGCCGCCCACCACAGCGCCCCGTGCGGGCCCTGGTGGTACTGCAGCCACGCCGTCCGGTCCGGGCTCCGCGCGGTGTACCAGTCGTTTTCCGGGCCGACCTTCCACCCGGCGCGCTCCAGGGGCGCCCACACGTTCGGGGCGTGCGCCGTCCGGGGCAGGGTGAGGGCGTCGGTGAACGCGGCGACGATCTCCACCGGCGTCGCCTGCCCGAACGTCACCACCCACGGCTCTTCGCCCTTCCGGGCGGCCTTGCCGCTGATCGTCCACCCGGCAGGCGAGCCGTGCGGGTCGTACCCGATCCGCACGCTGCCGTCCGGACTCCATGCCACGGTCAGGCCGTTGGGCCGTCTCGTGAGGGGCCAGCCGTCGGCGGCGAGGAACTCGAAGACGTGCCGCAGGTCGCCCCCGCCGGCCAGAGCACGCGGCTCGACGAGGTAATGCTGCTCCGGCCGCTCGGCGGCCGGCTGCCGGGTGCGCCGTCGCGATCTGCTCACCGGCGGCGCCGGACGACGAGCGGCGACGCGGCCGACGGCGCGGTGGCGGCCAGGGCAGGCCGGCTGCCCATGGCGCGGAGCGTGTCATGGTGCTCGTCCAGGTCGAGACAGATGTCGTGCAGTTCGTTCGAGGCACGACCGAGAGCGAGCCACACCTCCGCCGGGAGAACTCCGCGTTCGGCCTGGTCCTTGGCAAACAGGCTGCCGGTGACCATGAGGCGCGTGACGGCGCCGAGGACGCCCTTTTCGTCATCCGGGTCCAGGACGCGGACGATGACCTGCACCGCCTGGTGGGCGGGGAGCTGGGAGAGCTGATCGGCGAGTTGACCGAGCTGGTGGGTGATCTGGTCGGCCAGCCTCACCGGAGAGGGCGGGAATTCGGGCTGGGACATGCTTCTCCTGGTGGTGCGCGGTCAGTGGTGGTGCGGGATGCCGATCCGCGGTGCGGGACGCAGATCGCTCCGTGCACGCGAGTCGGTCGGACTCGTGGCGTCGACGGGGGCGATCACGACGCATCGGCGCAGGTAGCGGCGGAAGACAGCGAGCGCGAGCCGGGGCTTGAGACGGGCGGACATGAACGGGACCGTGCGGCGGATGAAGGCGTCCTGGCGGTCGGGGCGCTTCACCGGGACCGACCGGTGGCGGCTCGTGCCTTCGCCGGTCGCGGCGTGGGCGTCGAGACGGTGGTGGCGGGCGGCGCGGCCGGGGGAGCCAGAGCGGTGGCGATCCCGCGGGCGGCGAGTTCGGACCCGGCTCGGCGCACAGCACGGGCCTGCACGGCGGTGTCGTCACCGCTCAGCCGGTAGACCCCGGTGCGCTCGTCATGGGTGAACCCGTTGGCCAGCAGGATCGCCGCGGCAGCCTCGGTGGCCGGCGACGCGGCGAGGTCGCCGTCGCTCTGCCAGGTGAGGACCAGACGCTCGGGCTGCGACGGGTGGACCAGCTCGGTGCCGGACGGGTCGGCCAGCCTCGCCGCGTTGACACGGACCTGGGCGACGGCGGCCTCGTAGCGGGCCAGGAGGTCGCCCGTGATCATCTCGGCGGCGAGGAACGGATCATCGCCCAGGGCGATGCCGTTGGGCTCGCGGATCCCGCGGAACGCCTCGGCCGGCAGATCCTCGGGTGCGAGCGCGGCGGTGAGGAAGCCGTCCCGGCCGTCGTGCCGGTCGAGCAGGACGAGCTGGGCGCCGTCCTCGCGGGTCAGGACGGCCAGGTGTCCCGGCGGATGGGTGGCGAGGGACTCGGCCACCAGGTCCAGGTCCCACGTCCGGTCCGCGACGGCGGCGAGAGCCTCCGCAGTGGGCGGGAAGTGGTGGATGCTGCGCCAGGTGCCGGGGAGTTCACCGGCGAGGACGTCGGCGAAGGAGGCCAGACGGCCGGGGTCGAAGGGGTGGAGATCAGGGTCGGGCATGAAGTCCTTCAGCAAGGGGGGAGGGGGGTGCTCCGGGGGGGCGGCCCCCTCGGTGGAGGGTGGGGAGCCGGTCGGCCGACGGGTATGCCGGGTGCACGCGTGAGTGCTCGCTGACCGATGTCGGCGTGGAGCGGTCAGGCGGTGGGGGCCTGGGCGTCGTCGGTGTGCACGAGCTGGTTGAGGCCCGTGGTGGTGTACCAGCCGCAGTCGATGAGGTCCGTGCGGTCGGCGAACCGCGGGAGCAGGTACTCCTTCATCGCACGCAGGTGGATGAGGCAGTCGGGGCACCGGCGGCGCAGGTGGATCAGGTACCTGGGGTGAGCGGTGAGGTAGGTCTGCGGGCCGCCGTGGGGGTTGCGGACCCGCCAGCCGTCCTCCTGGGTCGGCAGGTGCCAGGAGGGGGCCACGATCCCCATGGCATCACCCCAGAGATCACCCTGGGCCATGCCTCGCAGGACGAGCACGCGGTCGCCGGGCTGGAAGTGCTGGTGGGTGATGTGACGCGCGGGCGTGAGCGGGTCCGGGGTCGGTATCAGCAGCGGGGGGTGGGGGTGCGGGAGCATGGGCCGTGTCCTTCCGCGGGGCGGTGCCGGGAAGAACGATGGTCCGCACGATCGCCGATTTGGCTGACCGGCGATCGTCGGCTATGTTCCCGCCGCGTCAGAACGGGTTTTCGGTGCCGCGGTCGTCGGCGCCAGCCGCGTCGAGCAGCTCCGGGAGATCGGTCCCGTCCGCGTCGCGCTGGTCGATCCACCACCCGGCTCGGGTGATCGGACGGGCCTTGTCCTCGAGAGAGGCCCAGTCCGCCTCGTCCCAGGTGCCCTCGGTGACCAGGGCCGTGTAGGCGGCGGTCATGAGCTGGTGGCGGCACCGCTCCCCCCACGGGATGGCGCGTTCGGGGCCTTCGAGCGGCGGCATGCCGAACTGCTGGGCCCAATCGGCAGCGGCCTGCTGTTCCTCGGCGCGCTTGGCCGCGAGCCACTCCTCCCTGGAGGGACGGTCCGCGTCGCGGGCGGCCTTCCAGCAGTCGGTGCTTATCTGCACTTCACTCGAATGGCTGAGGTGCCCAGGGCATCAGGGGGGCCACCACAACCGCCAGCCTTCTCTTGCTGCGGGAAGGTGCCTGCGGTGTTGACGGCTTGCGGGCACTCGCCCTCCATGAGGGGCCGCCCCACCTTGACAGCCAGTGCAAGCGATCCGGTACGACGGAGCCCGGCTGGTCGCCAGCCCGTCCAAGCGGGCTGACGCCTCGAGTCGTAATCTTTGGGATGGTGCAGGCTAGCCACTCTGGCCCGGCAGCAAAGAGTCGCGTGAGGGCGAAGAATCTGCAGGTCAGGGAGATCTTTGACTTCGAGTGCTGGAAGTTTTTACAGTCGATTAAGTGACAGCGGACATCGGCGGGCGAACTCATACGATCAAGGAAGTGGCAGCTCTTACGGGGCTGCCTGCCAGCACGCTGCGTTATTACGAGTCCATCGGTGTGATCGCGCCGGTCGCCCGGGGTGAGAGCAGCGGGCACCGGGTCTACACGGATGCGGACATGAACCTTCTGATCGGGGTCGCCTGCCTGGCGGCGACGGGAATGTCCGTCAGCGAGATGCGGCATTACGTCGAGAACGGCAAGCTCGGCGCCGCCGCGGCAGAGCAGCAGATCGCGTTGCTCAGCGAGCGCGCCGAGCACCTTGCCGAAGAGGCCCGGCTGATGCGGATCCGGCGGAAGTACGTCAACCTCAAGATTGATTACTGGCATGCCGTAGCCGCTGGCGACGACGCAGGGGCCGAGCGGCTTGCTGAGGATGCACGCTCGCTCGTCAAGCAGCTCAAACCGGCTGGGTAGAGCGAGTGGCTCGCGGTGCGGACCTCCGAGTCCGGCCCGGCGATCCGTGCTGTCTGCGAGTAACTGCAAGGGAGCTTTCATGCGTCAAGTAGTGATGACGAAGCCCGGAGCGATCACGGTAGAGGAGCGCCCCGACCCGAGGATCGAGGAACCGACGGACGCGGTCATCCGGGTGACCGCCTCCTGCATCTGCGGGTCCGACCTGTGGCCGTACCGCGGGGTGCAGGACATCGACCACCAGGTTATGGGACATGAGTACGTCGGTGTGGTCGAGGAGGTGGGCCCCGAGGTCAGGACGATCAAGGTCGGCGATTTCGTCGTGGGCTCGTTCTGGGCGTCGGACAACACCTGCGAGATCTGCCTGGCGGGTTACCAGTCCCACTGCGTGCACCGCACGATCATGGGGTCGATCGGCACGCAGTCCGAACTGGCGCGTATCCCGCTGGCCGACGGCACCCTGGTGGCCACACCGGGGATGCCCGACGCGGACCTCGTTCCGTCGTTGCTCGCTGCCTCCGACGTGCTGGGCACGGGCTGGTTCGCCGCGGTGGCGGCGGATGCCGGGCCCGGCAAGACGGTCGCCGTTGTCGGTGACGGCGCGGTCGGCCTGCTTGCCGTCCTTGCCGCGAAGCAGCTGGGCGCGGAGCAGATCATCGCCTTCAGCCGCCACCCCGAACGGCAGCGGCTGGCCCGGGAGTTTGGGGCCACCGACATCGTCGAGGAGCGCGGCGACGAGGGCGCGCAGAAGATCAAGTCCATGACGGGCGGTCTCGGCGCGCACAGCGTCATCGAGGCGGTCGGCACGCAGGAGGCCATGATGCAGGCGATCCACGCCGCACGTCCGGGCGGCCACGTCGGCTTCGTCGGCGTTTCCCACGACGTCAGCATTCCGGGCGACCTGCTGTTCGGAACCGGCATCCACCTCCACGGGGGCCCGGCCCCGGTCCGCGAGTACTTGCCCGAGCTTATCCGGCTGATCTGGGACCGCGCGATCGACCCGGGGCGGGTCTTCGACCTGACGCTTCCGCTGGAGCAGGCGGCCGAGGGCTACCGGGCGATGGACGAGCGCCGCGCCGTCAAGGTGCTGCTGACCCCTTGACCAGGCGAAACTGCAACACAAGCACGGAGGACAAGCATGAAGTACACCAGGAGCGGTGGAGCGAGCGCCGTCGGACCGGAGTCCTGTTTCACCGGAGCCGTCCTGATCGACGGGGTCCGCGGTCCTGACGGGCAGAGCGCCGTCGGCTGTGCCCACGTGAGGTTCGCGCCCGGAGCCCGTACCGCCTGGCACCACCACCCCAAGGGCCAGACCCTGTACGTCACGGACGGCATCGGGCTGGTGGCGACCCGCGCCGGAGGCGTCCAGGAGATCCGCCCCGGCGACGTCGTCCACATCGAGCCGGGCGAGGAGCACTGGCACGGCGCCACCGCCGACCGGTTCATGGCGCACGTCGCCATGCAGGAAGCCGACGACAACGGCGAGGCCGTGACGTGGCTCAACCACGTCAGCGACAGCGAATATGAAGCAGCACAAGGAGCACGGTCATGAGCAAGATCCCCCAGGTCACCCTGAACAACGGTGTCGAGATGCCGCTGCTCGGCTTCGGCGTCTTCCAGATCCCGCCGGAGGACACCGAGCGCGCCGTCACCGAAGCGCTGGCGGCCGGGTACCGCTCGATCGACACCGCCGCGGCGTACCAGAACGAAGAAGCCGTCGGCCGTGCGCTGGCCCGCAGCGGCATCCCGCGCGAGGAACTGTTCGTCACCACCAAGCTGTGGATCCAGGACGCCGGCGAGGAGAAGGCCAAGCGCGCCCTGGAGACGTCCTTGGGCAAGCTCGGTCTGGATCGGCTCGACCTCTGCCTGATCCACCAGCCCTACGGCGACTACTACGGGACCTGGCGCAGCCTGGAGGCCGGCTACCGGCAGGACACCGTGCGCGCCATCGGCGTCTCGAACTTCCACCCGGACCGCCTGACCGACCTCATCACGCACAACGACGTGGTCCCGGCCGTCGACCAGGTCGAGACGCACCCTTACTTCCAGCGGATCGGCGACGAAGAGGCGATGCGCAAGCGCGGAGTGCGGATGGAGGCGTGGTCCCCGCTCGCGCAGGGCCGGCACGGCCTGCTGCAGGATCCCGTGCTGACCGAGGTGGCACAGGCCCACGGCAAATCGGTCGCCCAGGTCGTCCTGCGCTGGCTGATGCAGCGTGAGGTCGTGGCGGTGGTGAAGTCGACCAAGCCGGAACGGATGCGCGAGAACCTCGCCGTCTTCGACTTCGAGCTGACCGATGGCGAGATGACCCGCATCGCCGCCCTCGACGGAACGAGCGGTCCGGGCTTCGACCACCGCGACGCGGACAGCGTCGACTTCATCAACAGCATGCAGCTCACCTGACCACGCCCTACCGACCAGCCCCCAGGAGGAGCCATGACAGAGACACTGACACTGAACAACGGGGTCACGCTGCCAGCGATCGGCTACGGCGTGTTCCAGACGCCCCCCGACGAGACGGCGGCAGCGGTCGAGACCGCGCTCAAGACCGGGTACCGGCACATCGACACGGCAGCCGCCTACAACAACGAGCGCGGTGTCGGCGAGGGCATGCGCCGCGCCGGCCTCGCTCGCGACGACATCTTCCTGGAAACCAAGGTATGGGTCTCGGACTACGGCTACGAGGAGACGCTGCACGCGTTCGACAAGAGCGCCGCCAAACTCGGCGTCGACACGATCGACCTGCTGATCCTGCACCAGCCCATGCCCCAGCACTTCGACCGTAGCCGCGAGGCATACCGCGCACTGGAACAACTGCTCACGGACGGCCGGGTCCGCGCCATCGGGGTCAGCAACTTCATGCCGCACCACCTCGACGCCCTCATGGAGAGCGCGATGGTCACCCCGGCAGTCAATCAGGTCGAGCTCCACCCGTACTTCACGCAGCGGGCCGTCCAGGAAGCCAATACCGCCAGGGGCATCCTCACTCAGGCATGGTCCCCGATCGGCGGCATCACCTTCTACCCGGGCTACGGCGAGGACCGCAAGAGCGTCCTGGACGACAGCACCGTCCAGTCCATCGCCGCCCGCCTGGGCAAGTCCGCCGCGCAGGTCATGCTGCGCTGGCACGTGCAGCAGGGACGTTCCGCCATTCCGAAGTCGACCAACCCGGGACGTATCGCGGAGAACTTCGACGTCTTCGACTTCGAGCTCAGCGACGCCGACCTGGCACGTCTCGACGCGCTCGACACCGGGCGGCGCGGGGGCCCCGACCCCGACGAGCGGGACCCCTCAACGTGGGACTTCGAGGTTCCCGAGGCGTAATCGCGGCAAGCCGCGCGAACGCTTTCTCGCAGGGAAGGACTCGCGAGCCCCTGCGCGGCCGCATTGCCGGTGATTCAGGTATCTCGCGGAACTCGGAGTCGCTCTGGTCGAGCCATCAGCCGGTACGGCTGAGGCTTCGCCGCCAGGGCCTGGGCGAGGCATGGAAGAGCGTTGCCCGGCCGCCGTTCACTGCAAGGTCATGCCCTGCCGAGGCTCCGGGTTGCCCAGGTGGATGGGCGGGCGGTGGGCGAGGCGCCGGGCTTCAAGGCGCTTGGCGCGCAGAAGCTGGAGAGTGAGATCGAGTCCTTCGATCTCACCTGCCCACCCTTCGGTCTGGGCGCGGGCCCGGCGGGTGACGAGGTCGGCTTCGAGGTCGTCGAGTCGCCTGATCATCGTCGGGTTGACCTGGAGCATCGGGCAACGGATACAGGCGTGTTCGTGACGGCACGGGGACCCGTAGGGGCGTGCGCAGGAACCAAGTTCGACCTTGCGTTTGTCGAAGTGCTCCTCAAACTCGGGCCACTCTTCGGTGCTGACGCCGCGGTACTCATGGTCCGGGCGCAGTCGGCGGCGTTCGCTGAGGTGTGCGAGGTAGTGGCGGACGATGTCCTCGTCGAACACCGCGACGTAGCCGCGGGTGGTCTGGATGTTGAGGTGGCCGAGAAGGGCGGCGCCGATGTGGATGGGCAGTCCGCTGTTGACGAGATCGGTGGCGAAGATGCGGCGGAAGTCGTGCGGGGTGAACGTGACCGAGCGGAAGGCTGGATGACGTTCGGCGAGGTCTGTGCAGCACCGCGCGAGCATGTGTACAACGGTGAACGGGCTGATCACGCTGCGGGTGGAGCCGATCCTGCGCTGGAACAGGAACGGCATGGGCGGGCTCCAGACCTTGTCGTGCGGGTCGAAGCGCCGCAGCACCGGGACTGGGCTGCCGTCGCGGGTGTGTCTTCGGATGACGGACGCGATCACGTGGAACAGCTCGGCGGACATCGGGATGACGCGTTCGCGGTCGGTCTTGGACGGGCTGATGACCAGGAGAGCGATCATCTCGCCGTCGGTGCGCTGGTAGTGGCGGACGCTGAGGTGGCTGATCTCGCACAACTCCTCGATGCGCACGCCCGAGTGGCGGAGGGTCTCGACCGTGGCCCAGTCCCAGAAGGCGGTCTCCTCCTCCGTTTCGATGTGGATCAGCCTCCCGCTGTCGTCCCGGACGCGGACTGGGGCGTGGCGACCGCCGCGGATGAGCGTGAGGTCTTCGGCTGTCCGGACGCGACGGTAGGTGCGGCCGTGGTGAGTGAATGCCCCGTCGACGAGGGCTGCCGATGCCTGTTCCAGGAGTGTCCGGGTGTGGTCGTAGCGTTCTTCGACGTGCCGAACCAGCAGGGGCAGGAGGGGCTGTCGCTGACGGGTTCGCTCGGCGGACCGCTCGTTGATCCGGCGGCGGCGTCTGCCCAGCCCGTGCAGTTCTCCCGGCGGGACGGGACATGACGCGACCCAGGGACCCCACCGCTCGGGTTCGTCGGCGGCCCAGGTGTGCAGGTCGTAGTAGAAGCTGCGGACGGCGATGACGATGCTGTCGATGCCGGTTCTGGGCCTGCCGTCGTGACGCACGCCGACCTCCTGGCGCCAGCGACTGTAGACGTCGGCCGGAATGTTCAAATCGGCCTGATCGGGGTTGATCTCCTCGATGCAGTGCCAGAAATGGTGGGCGACGGCGCGGACGATGTTCACCAGAGAGGCTTAGTCGGTATCAAGCCGGCGGCGGTGGAAATAGTCGAGCAGGAGCCGACGGACGCTCTGGTTGCGGAGGGGGTGACGGTCGACGAGCTCTTCGAGCGTGAGTTGCCCGCGGTGCAGAGCCTGTCGCAGGGTGGCAGGTGCGCCGTGCGGGAAGTGGCCCATGGCGTGCAGGACGTTCCAGGCGGCATGGCCGGCGTGCGTGTTGGCGTCCTTCTTCCCAGGGCGTAGGACGGCCTTCGCCTTCCGTGACTCGTGGGCATGGTGGAGCAGGGCTGCCGGGGTGAGGTCGGCGAAGCCGATGCCCTGGACGGCGAGGAGGCAACATACGTCGAACAGCGCCCGGCGTTTGTGGAGCCAGGAGACGTCGTGGAGGGCGACCTGCTCCGCGTACCTCTCCAGCACGGGATCGTTCTGCGCGGTGATGAACTGCTCGGCGAACCCGTTGAAGTTGTGCCTGCTCATCACGAGCAGAGTCGGCTGGACGACGCGAAGGCAGAGCAGAGCCCTGAGGCCGACGCCGTTGTTCCGGCCCGATCCGTTGGTGCCCAGGTCACCGACACTGATCTCGCCGCGTCCCAGCGGACTGGCGTCCCAGCGCTGTTGCCAGGTGACTCCCTCGAACCCGCTCAGGTAGGACAGGACTCGCCGGGTTGAGGCGCGGTGTTCATTGGCGGTTGCTGCGGCGGCGTCCGGCAGCGCGGCGTGCGCGAGCCGGCCGATGAGGTGGGGTGTCGCAGCGGACAGATCGCCCTGGGGGCATGGTAAGACGGTTGCTGTGCCCGGCGCTGCGGCGATCAGACTGCGGTGGAAGGCAGTGGAGGAGTCGTCTGGCTTGTCGTCGGTGGGCCCGTGGCGGCGGCTGCCTCCTGTGGTGGGGCGGGTGAGGTCAGCCACCGAACACCGCCTTGATGTCCTCAGCGGCGTAGCCAGCGGGGTAGTGCCTGGCCGGGCGCGGGGCGGAGTAGTGATCGGCGAGACGGTCGAAGAGTTCCTCGACCCGGATCGCCAGGTAGCGGCTCGTGGTCTGGATGTTGGCGTGCCGCATGATCGTCTGAACTTCCGGCAGAGTGAGCTTGCCGCCGTTGGCCATGCGATAGGCGGCGGTGTGCCGCAGGTCGTGCAGCGACCAGTTCGTGCCGAGCAGCGCGTTCGCCCGTTGCATGACCCGGCGCATCGCCCAGTAGGTCAGCGGACGATCACGGCCCCGGCGGGATCGCCAGACCGGTTCGCCCTCGGCAGGACTGCCCACGGTGTCGAGGTAGAGGGCCAGACGGAACAGGCCCTGCGGGGAGACCGGAACGGCTTCCCTGGCCCGGCTGCCTTTGCTGATGACGTAGATCCGCTGGCCCGACCAGTCGACATTGGCGACGGTGATACCAAGGAGTTCCTCGGCGCGTGCCCCGCTGGAGACGAAGATCTCCAGTAGGGCCCGATCCCGGTCGCAGTTCATCGCTGCGAACAATTCATCCCACAGCCGGTCGGGGATCGACCGCGGCGGACGGTCAGGCACCCGCTGACGCAGTCGAGCCCGGCCCACCACTGGGGTCGGCTCCAGCGGACTGCGATGCCCCAACGCACGCCGCCGCTGAGCCGAGTTCGGCACTGGATTGACGACCGGTCCGCGGCCTTGATGGGCATGAAACTCGTAGAATCCGCTGATCACCGTCAGAGCGTGGTTGATGGTCCGCAGGGCGTACCCGGCGCCGAGGGACGACTTGCCCGTGCGGACGTTGACCGTACCGGCGACCGGGCTGTCAGCCCGGATCCGTCGGCGCTGCGGGTTGGCAGCCGAGCGCAACCACCCCGTCAGCAACGCGACCTCGGCCTCCGTAGCCCGCTCCCACTCCGTGCCCAGCAGCCACAGCAGGCGGAACCACCGCAGCATCCCGAACCCGTAACTCCGGCAGGTCAGCGCACTGCAATCACCCAGTGCCAGGTCCCTCAGAAACGCGTTGACCGGCTCGACCTCGGCTCCAGTCGCATCGAGCATCACGTACGGCGGATGTACCCGGTCGGTGTCCACGACTTGCCCCAGCCATGGGATTCCATGGCGGCCTTCCATTAACTCAACTCGTAGATCCACTACTTGCTCCTTGATCTCGACCTGTTACGTCAGACCTAACGAGGCGGGACTGGTGCAGTTAACAGAGCAGTCCCGGTCGGCCAGCCAGCGGGCGTAACCGGCGCGCCGGTCGGCGGGGCGGTTGGCCAGGTCGTGCTCGATCTCGTGCCCGCAGGCGTGTTCGACGGTCCACTTCGTGCGGATAGCCATGTGGTTGTTCTGCTCTCTGTCTTCTGTGTCGTCTCAGCGGGTCCTGCGGATGGCGTCTGTGGCCGCCGTGGCGATGGCGGCGGGAGCGCTGGCGGGCCGGGGCAGGTGCAGCAAGGTGGTCCCCGGCAGGTGCTTGGACTCGGCGGTGACGGTGAGTTGGAGTACGGCGCAGCCGGCGGTTGTGAGCTGCTTGACGCGGGTGACGGCTTGAGCTGTTTCGTCGCTGCCGTAGTGGGCGTCGGTGACGATCACGAGGAGGCGGCCGGCGCCGGGGCGGCTGAGTTCGAGGCCGTGGTCGAGTGCGTCGATGGCGTCGCCGAGGTTGTGGTGGCCGCCGTCGGCATCGAACGTCGTCACGCGCTCCGGCGCTCGGTGGGTGGGCCGGACCAAGGCGGTCAGGTACCTGTCGTAGGCGACGGTGGCGGTCAGGGAGTCGGGGTCGGTCAGGGCCGCTGCGCGGGCAACGATCCAGGCAGCGGACGCGACGGGGGCGCAGGCGGCACGCATGGAACCGGAGACGTCGACGGCGATACCCACACGCAACGGCGGGGTGGGGGAGTTCCGGCGGCGGGTGTGGGTGAACGGTTCCGCGGTGGGGACCGACCCGGCCGCGCGCTGAGCGTCGCGGGCAAGGGCCGCGCGCATGTTGAGGCGGCCGGGCGGGGTGGGGCTGGTGG
>NZ_JACADT010000150.1:0-8661 GCF_013421635.1 Streptomyces sp. UH6
GGACCACGGGGCCGAAGCCCTGCGGGGCCTGCGGCGGCGGGCCGAACGGGCTGGGCGCGGACGCGGGAGGCGGCGGCACCGCCCCCGGCTGCTGCGGCGCGCTCTCCGCGGGCTTCGCCCACGGGTCGGGCGTGCCCCCGGCGTACGGGTTGTCGGCGGTGTTGTCGGCCATGCGGTGGCTGTCCCCTCCTGCTGCGCCGCGCACGCCATCCGTACGCGGACGCGCCATCCTATGGCCCACGGCGGTGCGCGCGGCGGTCGGCCCTACGATGATGCGGACCCAGGGAGGACCTCCATGACCGACCAGCCCGCCGCCGGACACACCCTCGACGCCGGCGTCCCCCGCGACCTGCACGCCTTCGTCGCGGGTCTTCCCAAGGCCGAACTGCACGTCCACCACGTCGGCTCGGCCTCCCCGCGGATCGTCGCGGAACTGGCCGCCCGCCACCCGGACTCGCGCGTCCCCACCGATCCGGAGGCGCTGGCCGACTACTTCACCTTCACGGACTTCGCCCACTTCATCCAGGTGTACCTGTCGGTGGTCGACCTGGTCCGCACCCCTGAGGACGTCCGGCTGCTGACCTACGAGGTCGCCCGCGACATGGCCCGCCAGCAGGTGCGGTACGCCGAGCTGACCGTCACCCCGTACTCCTCGGTCCGGCGCGGCATGGACGAGAAGGCGTTCATGGAGGCCATAGAGGATGCCCGGAAGTCCGCCGAGACGGACTTCGGCACGGTGCTGCGCTGGTGCTTCGACATTCCCGGCGAGGCGGGTCTGGAGTCCGCCGAGGAGACGGTCCGGCTGGCCACCGACGACGCGGTCCGCCCCGAGGGGCTGATCTCCTTCGGACTCGGAGGCCCGGAGATAGGCGTCCCCCGGCCGCAGTTCAAGCCGTACTTCGACCGCGCCCGCGCGGCCGGGCTGCGCTCCGTCCCGCACGCCGGCGAGACCACCGGCCCGGAGACGGTGTGGGACGCGCTGCGCGAGCTGGGCGCCGAGCGGATCGGTCACGGCACCAGCTCGGCCCGCGATCCGCGCCTGCTCGAGCACCTCGCCGAGCACCGGATCGCCCTGGAGGTGTGTCCGACCTCCAACATCGCCACCCGCGCGGTGCGCACCCTGGACGAGCACCCGATCAAGGAGTTCGTGAAGGCCGGGGTGCTGGTAACGGTCAACTCCGACGACCCGCCGATGTTCGGCACCGATCTGAACAACGAGTACGCGGTCGCCGCCCGTCTGCTGGACCTGGACGAGCGGGGTCTGGCCGACCTGGCGAAGAACGCCGTGGAAGCCTCCTTCCTCGACCCGGCCGGCAAGGCCCGGATCGCGGCGGAGATCGACGCCTACACCGCCGCGTGGCTCGCTCCCTGACCGCGGTCGCCCACCGCGGCGACCCGTACCGCCACCGCGAGAACACCCTGCCCTCGCTGCGCTCCGCACTGGAGCGCGGCGCGGACGCGGTGGAGGTGGACGTCCGCCTCACCCGCGACGGGGTGCCGGTGCTGCTGCACGACCACACCCTGGAGCGGCTGTGGGGCCACGACCGTCCGGTCTCCTCGCTCACCGCCGCCGGGCTGCGGGACCTCACCGGCGGCGGCGTGCCCCTGCTGGCGCGGGCCCTGGAGGTCACCGCGGGACACCGGGTGCTGCTCGACCTGCCCGGCGCGGTCGGCACGCCGGGTGCGCTGCGGCGCGTCCTGGAGACGGTGCGGGAGACCGGGGCGCAGGACCGTGTGTACTGGTCGGGGTCGGCGTCCACCCTGCTGGCGCTGCGGGCCGCCGCCCCGTCGGCCGAACTCGCGCTGACCTGGACCACTTCCGTGCCGCCGCGCGCCGGACTGCTGGCGGCGGTCCGGCCCCGGTGGCTCAACTACCGCTTCGGCCTCGTCACCGGGGAACTGGTGCGGCGGCTGCACAGCGAGGGCTATCTGGTCTCGGCGTGGACCGCGGACACCCGCCGGTCCATGCGCCGGCTGGCCGCGGCGGGCGTGGACTCGGTCACCACCAACCGGATCGACGTCCTGGCCGCCGTGCGGGACGCCCCGCGGCCGGTGGTGCCGGAGGGCGCCCCCTAAGGGGCGCCCCCACCCTCTCCCCGGGCCACAACTCCCTGCAAGGTGAGGGGTGTTACCGGGTCCGTGCCCTTCTCGACGATGATCCGCACCGGCGGCTGCCACCAGCAGGATGGCCCGTGCCGTAAGCACCCGTCGTCCCGAGGAGAACCTCATGCCCGGTACCGCCCGCACCGCCCGTGTCACCGCCGTCGCCGCCGCCCTGACCCTGGGGATCGGCGCCCTCCTCGCACCGGCCGGCACCGCGGCCGCCGCTCCGCGGCCGCCCCTGTCCTGCGTGACGCTCACGCCCGGCCCGGACGCCAAGGCCCTCTGCGACGCGATCTCGGGTCTGCCCGACGACGAGGCCACCGCCGCCCAGGTCCGCGTCGGCGGTGACGGCGCCTGGCTGGGAACGGCCGGCGTCCGGGACCTGTCCACCGGCGCCCCCGCCCTGCGGCACGCCCGCTTCCGGGCCGGCTCCACCTCCAAGGTCGTCACCGCCTCGATGGTGCTCCAGCTCGCCGCCGAGGGCCGGATCGGCCTGGACCGGCCCGTGCAGCGCTACCTGCCGGGGCTCTTCCCGGCGGAGTTCGCGCCGATGACGGTGCGCCAGCTGCTGAACCACACCAGCGGCCTGCGGCCGGGTGCGTCCTTCGGCGACACCACCGAGGACATGTGGGAGCACCGGTTCGACACCCTGACGCCGCAGGAGGTGGTCGCCGGGTCGGTCGCCGCGGGGCCGGGCACCACGCCCGGCGAGGTGCAGCGGTACTCCAACATCCACTACGTCGTCCTCGGCCTGCTGGTCGAGGAGGTCACCGGGGACACCTTCGCCCACCAGGCCGAGGTCCGGATCTTCCGCCCGCTCGGCATGCGGGACAGCTACTTCCCGGTGGACGGTGACCCCCGGATCCGCGGCCCCCACAACCGCGGGTACGAGCGGGTCGGCGGCCGCCTCACGGACGTCACCGAGTGGAACATGACGGATCGTTTCGCGGCCGGCGACCTGATCTCCTCCACCGCCGACCTGGAGACCCTGATGGTCTCGCTCTTCCGCGGCGAGGTGGTCCCGCAGCCGTACCTCGACCAGATGTTCCAGGTCCCGGAGGTGGACGACGAGAACGGCAGGGCCGCGACCATCGGCCTCGGTCTGGAGCGCTTCGAGATCAACGGGCTGGAGGTCTGGGGCAAGACCGGCTCCCGCCCCGGCTACCACACGGTGGTGGCGGCCACCCGGAACCTGTCCCGCACGGTGGTCTACTCGGTCAACTCCACCGACGCGCGGGGTGACGGCCTCGCCATCGCGCAGCGCTTCGCCTTCCCGGCCTTCAACCGCTGACCGGGAGCGGCCCGACCGTGCCGTCCCGGCCGTCCGCGCCGTCCCGGCCGTCCCGGCCGGCCTGACCGCCCGGGCCGGCCGGGCCGGCGGCCGCGGTCAGTGCCTCCAGCCGCTTGATCCGGCGACGCAGGATCAGCAGCGGGATCACCCCGAACACCCCGAAGGACATGTCGATCAGCATCCAGAAGACCGGGATGCCCCGGATCGGCCCGCAGATCAGCGCCAGCGGGATGACCCCCGCGCAGGCGATCATGCCGAACTCGATCACCCAGATGTTGCGCACCGGGTCCCGGTAGGGCCCCCAGAAGGCGACCGCGATCACCAGGTGGGCGAAGGCCAGCCAGTCCGTCCCGTACAGCAGGAACGGGTAGCTGGAATCCGCCTCGTCCAGTCCGCGGCGGACCCGGGTGATCCACTCCACCAGCCCGTCCGGCGCCGGGAGGGCGGACACGGCCTCCTGCGCCCAGCGCAGCTCGTGCACCAGGGGAAAGGCGGTGATCCCGCTCAGCACGAGACACACCACGAAGAACAGCAACCACGCGCGAATGCCCTTCAGCAGGGCGGCTCTGTCGCTCACACGGAGGAGCGTACGCCATTCTTGAACATGTTCAAATACATGCCCCGAGCGGCCCGGGCACCGGCCTGATGCACCGGCCCGATGCACCGGCCCGCGGACAGACGGACGGGGCCCCGGGCGGTCCAACCACCGCCCGGGGCCCCGTCGTCGTCCTGCCGCGTCCGCCGTCAGCCCTCCAGGGACGTCATGACGTGCTTGACGCGGGTGTAGTCCTCGAACCCGTAGCCGGAGAGGTCCTTGCCGTAGCCGGACTTCTTGAACCCGCCGTGCGGCATCTCGGCGACCAGCGGGATGTGGGTGTTGATCCAGACGCAGCCGAAGTCCAGCGCCTTCGACATCCGCATGGCCCGCGCGTGGTCGCGGGTCCACACCGAGGAGGCCAGCGCGTAGTCGACGCCGTTGGCGTACTCCAGGGCCTGCGCCTCGTCGGCGAAGGACTGGACGGTGATGACCGGGCCGAAGACCTCCTGCTGGACGATCTCGTCGTCCTGCTTCAGGCCCGAGACCACGGTCGGGGCGTAGAAGTAGCCCTTGTCGCCCACCCGGTGGCCGCCGGCCTCGACCTTGGCGTGGGCCGGGAGGCGGTCGACGAAGCCGGAGACCTGGGCGAGCTGGTTGGCGTTGTTCAGCGGGCCGTAGAGCACGTCCTCGTCGTCGGGCCGCCCGGTCTTCGTGGCGGCGGCGGTCTTGGCGAGGGCGGCGACGAACTCGTCGTGCACCGACTCGTGGACCAGCACCCGGGTGGCGGCGGTGCAGTCCTGGCCGGCGTTGAAGTAGCCGGCCTCGGCGATGGCGGAGACGGCCTTGTCGACGTCGACGTCCTCGAAGACCACGACCGGCGCCTTGCCGCCGAGTTCGAGGTGGACCCGCTTGAGGTCCTTGGCCGCGGAGCCGGCGACCTGCATGCCGGCGCGGACCGATCCGGTGATGGAGGCCATGGCGGGGGTGGGGTGCTCGACCATCGTCCGGCCGGTCTCGCGGTCGCCGCAGACGACGTTGAAGACGCCCTTGGGCAGGATCCCGCCGAGGATCTCGGCGAGCAGCGTGGTGGACTCCGGCGTGGTGTCGGACGGCTTGAGGACCACGGTGTTGCCCGCGGCGATGGCCGGGGCGAACTTCCAGACGGCCATCATCATCGGGTAGTTCCAGGGCGCGACCTGCGCGCAGACGCCGACCGGCTCGCGGCGGACGATGGAGGTCAGTCCCTCCATGTACTCGCCCGCCGAGCGGCCCTCCAGCATCCGGGCCGCACCCGCGAAGAAGCGGATCTGGTCGACCATCGGCGGGATCTCCTCGGTGCGGGTGAGCCCGACCGGCTTGCCGGTGTTCCTCACCTCGGCCGCGATGAGTTCCTCGGCCCGCTCCTCGACGGCGTCGGCGATCTTCAGGAGGGCCCTCTGCCGTTCGGCGGGCGTCGTGTCGCGCCACGCCGGGAAGGCCGCCGCGGCGGCCGCCATGGCCGCGTCGACGTCTGCCTGCGCGGACAGCGGGGCGGTGGCGTAGACCTCGCCCGTCGTCGGGTCGACCACCTCGGTGGTGCGTCCGTCGGCGGCGTCCCGGAACTCACCGTCGATGTAGTTGCGCAGACGACGCAGTTCGGTGCTCACTGCCGGCCTCCTGATCAGTGCGGGTGTCCTGTACGGGCGTCCCCCACGGGCGCCGTGCGGAACGTCTCGTTGGTTGAGACGCCCACCCTAGTCCGGGCACCGGCGTTTACGACACCCCCACCCCGGTGTTTCCTGCGAAATCCGCAGCTGAATGGCTGACGGACGACGGATTTCATCGATTCGCTCTTGCCGGACGACCGATCCGTCGTGCAGAGTGGCGGCGTGGCCAGTCGAAACGCAGACCCGAGCAACGGCGCCCCGCACCTGGACTCCGTCTCCCTCGCGATCATCGAGCAGCTCCAGGAGGACGGCAGGCGCCCGTACGCCGCGATCGGCAAGGCGGTCGGCCTCTCCGAGGCGGCCGTGCGGCAGCGGGTGCAGAAGCTGCTGGACCAGGGCGTGATGCAGATCGTGGCGGTGACCGACCCGCTCACCGTGGGGTTCCGCCGGCAGGCCATGGTCGGCGTCCACGTCGAGGGTGACGTGGAGGCGGTGGCCGAGGCGATCGGCGCCATGGACGAGGCGGAGTACGTGGTGATGACCGCGGGATCCTTCGACCTGATCGTGGAGATCGTCTGCGAGGACGACGACCACATGCTCGAAGTGATCAACCGCCGGATACGCGCCGTCCCCGGAGTGCGCTCCACCGAGAGTTTCGTCTACCTCAAGCTCAAGAAGCAGACATACATGTGGGGAACGCGATAACCGTGAACAGCCAGGATCCCAGCAACAGCGATCGGAGCAGGTCCGCCTACGACCATCTCTGGATGCACTTCACCCGCATGTCGTCGTACGAGAACGCTCCCGTGCCGACGATCGTGCGGGGCGAGGGCGTCCACATCTACGACGACACCGGAAAGCGGTACCTGGACGGCCTCGCGGGCCTGTTCGTGGTCCAGGCGGGCCACGGCCGCGCCGAGCTGGCCGAGACCGCGGCCCGGCAGGCGCGGGAGCTGGCGTTCTTCCCGGTGTGGTCCTACGCCCACCCGAAGGCGGTGGAGCTGGCCGAGCGGCTGGCCCACCACGCCCCGGGCGACCTGAACAAGGTCTTCTTCACCACCGGCGGCGGGGAGGCGGTGGAGACCGCCTGGAAGCTGGCCAAGCAGTACTTCAAGCTGACCGGGAAGCCCACCAAGCACAAGGTGATCTCCCGGGCCACCGCCTACCACGGCACCCCCCAGGGCGCCCTCTCGATCACCGGGCTGCCCGCCCTGAAGGCCCCGTTCGAGCCGCTGGTGCCGGGTGCGCACAAGGTGTCCAACACCAACATCTACCGCGCCCCCGTCCACGGCGACGACCCGGAGGCGTTCGGCCGCTGGGCCGCCGACCAGATCGAGCAGCAGATCCTCTTCGAGGGCCCCGACACGGTCGCCGCGGTCTTCCTGGAGCCGGTGCAGAACGCGGGCGGCTGCTTCCCGCCGCCGCCCGGGTACTTCCGGCGGGTCCGCGAGATCTGCGACACCTACGACGTGCTGCTCGTCTCCGACGAGGTCATCTGCGCGTTCGGCCGCCTGGGCACCATGTTCGGCTGCGAGAAGTTCGGCTACCAGCCGGACATGATCACCTGCGCCAAGGGGATGACCTCGGGCTACTCCCCGATAGGAGCCTGCATCGTCTCGGACCGGATCGCCGAGCCGTTCTACCGGGGCGACAACGTCTTCCTGCACGGGTACACCTTCGGCGGCCACCCGGTCTCCGCTGCGGTGGCGCTGGCCAACCTGGACATCTTCGAGTCGGAGAAGCTCAACCAGCACGTGCTGGACCACGAGGCGGCGTTCCTCGACACGCTGCGCAGGCTGCACGACCTGCCGATCGTGGGCGACGTGCGCGGCAACGGGTTCTTCTACGGGATCGAGCTGGTCAAGGACAAGAACACCAAGGAGACCTTCGACGCGGAGGAGACCGAGCGGATCCTCTACGGGTTCGTCTCGAAGAAGCTCTTCGAGAACGGCCTCTACTGCCGGGCCGACGACCGCGGCGACCCGGTGGTCCAGCTGGCGCCGCCGCTGATCTCGGACCAGGGCACCTTCGACGAGATCGAGCAGATCCTCCGCGCGACGCTCACGGAGGCGTGGACCAAGCTCTGACGCCGGTTCCCCGCGGCCGGGCCGGGCGGCCCCACACCGTTCCGCCCGGCCCTTCACCTCGCCCCTTCCGGGCGGATGAGCTGACCGTGTGACAAATCCGTCGCCGTCCGGGGCCGGACGGGTGAGACACGGCCCCCGCAGGCCGCGGCCTCGCACGGCCGCCGCCCGGTTCTACCTAGCGTGCCCAGTGACCGATCGGGTCTGCCTTCGTTCCCCCGGACGGGGGACACGCAGGATGAAAACGCGATCTGAACCGAGGTGACGCCCGTGGAGGCCCCGCCGGACAACGACGTGCTCTGGGCCCGTGCCCTGCACTTCACGCATCGCGACCGCACGCCTGGGCTGAACGGCGTGTCACTGGGCGTCGGGGACGGTGAGATCCTCGCCGTCGGCGGCCCCCGCGGCAGCGGCAAGACGACCTTGCTGCGCTGCCTGTCGGGCATGCTGACCCCGACCAGGGGGGAGGTCTGGTTCAACAGCACGCCCGTCCACACCTTGGGCCCGCTGGGCCGCGAACGCCTGCGCCGCGAGCGGTTCGCCTGGGTCGGCCCCGAGCCCGGGCTGATCGCGGAGCTGAACGTCTGGGAGAACGCCGCCCTTCCGCTGATGCTGCGCGGCATGGGCCGCCGCCGGGCGAAGGAGCGGGCCGTCGACTGGCTGGAACGCCTCGACGTCGGCTCGGTCGCCCGCCGGAGCCCCCTGGAACTCGACCAGGCACAGCGCCAGCGGGTGGCGATCGCCCGGGCTCTCGCGCCGTCGCCCACCGTGCTGTTCGCCGACGAGCCGACCGCCCCCCTGCACCGCGCCGACCGGGTGCACGTGCTGCGGACCCTGATGACCGCGGCCCGCTCGCACGACATCACGGTGGTGCTGGCCACCGGCGACCTGGAGGCGGCCGCCCTGGCCGACCGTGTCGTCCACCTCCTCGACGGACGCCGCGTCAGCAACGCGCAGCTGCCCCCGGCTGCCGGCACGGAGGGGCGCGCCGCGTGCTCG
>NZ_JACADT010000151.1:0-8621 GCF_013421635.1 Streptomyces sp. UH6
GGGCTGCTCTCGGGGCTCGTGGACGACCTGCCCTGGCCCGAGCGGCTGACCCGGGCGGCCGCCCTCTCGGCGGCCACCGTGGCGTCACCGGCCGCCGGGGAGTTCGACCGGCCGCTCTACGAGGAGCTGCTCGGCCGGGTCCGGGTCTCCGAGGCCGCCCCGGCGGGCTGACCCGACGCCGCCGGCGTCAGGAGAACTCCTGCGGCTCCTTGGCCACCTCACCCTGGACCAGGCCGAACTGGTCGACGTTGGCGTTGCAGCCGTCGGCGCAGGTGAGGGTGATGGTGTTGGTGCCCTGCTTCAGCGGGATGTAGTTGTAGGTCCGGGTCCAGCCCTTGGCCCAGTCGCCCTTCTCCGCCCCGGCGTAGTTCTTCAGGTTGACCTCGGCCGGCTGTCCGCCGTTGACGACCAGCGCGGCCTTGGCGTCCTCGCCGGGGACCCCGTAGTAGGTGAAGAGCGTGTACTGGCCGTCCTTCGGCACCCCGTTGACGGTCCAGGTCACCGAGGAGCCGGGGGTGTTCAGACCGGCGATGTAGGAGCCGCCCTCGGCCCGGGAGCCCGGGACGTCGCTCGCGGGAGCGGCGCCGCCGGCGAAGTCGCCGAGCGAGGCCGCGTCGATCTTCGTCGGCTCGAACTCGTCCTTCTTCTTGTCCTTGCCGTCGCCCGCGGCCTTGGTCGGCTTCTCCATGGAGGTCGCCGTCGGCGAAGGGTCGGTGCCCGCGGTCTTGTCGGCGTCGTCGTCGCCGCCGGCCACCGCGATGGTGATGCCGACGACCACCGCGGCCACCACGGCCACCGCGCCGATCATCAGGCCCTTGGTGTTGGGACCGCGTCCGCGCCCGCCGCCGTCCTGGGAACGGCGCGAGCCAGGGGCGCCGGGACCGCCGGGGACCCCGACGGAGCCCATGGCCGCCTCGGGGGCCTGGTAGTGGGGGTTCGGGCTGCCGTAGGCGCCGGGGGCCTGCGTTCCGTACGCGCCGGGGGCCTGCGCCGGCTGCTGCGCCGTCTGCTGGGCGCCGTACCGGCGCTCGCCGACGGCCCGCACGCGGTTGACGGAGTTCGGGTAGCCGTAACCGCCGCCGGAGGGCGGCTGGGCGCCGTTGGCCTGTCCGTCGGCGTAGAGGTAGCCGAACGGGTCGTCGTCCTCGGGCGTGCTGGCGCCGTTGTTACCGGACGTCATCCCTTGGTACTCCTCAACAAATGCGGGGTCAGGTGCGACAGGTGATGTCTTGCGAGCGTACCCGGTGTTTGTAGCCCGAGTGGGTGACACAGATCCCACCGGCAGGTGACCGGCCGCTGACCTGCGGTTCAACCCGCGCGTCTGTGAGTTTTCGGACGTGATCGTTTCTGCACGTACATGCGTTCATCAGCGGACTTCAGCACTTCCTCGGCCGTCATGCCGCAGTGCGCCCAGCCGATGCCGAAGCTCGCCCCGACCCGCATGTCCCTGCCGTCCACCGTGATCGGCTGGACGATCCGGTTCCGCAGCCGTACCGCCAGGTCCTCGGCGTCCGCCCGGCCCAGGCCGTCGGCGAGGACCACGAACTCGTCGCCGCCCAGCCGGGCCACCGTGTCGCCGTCCCGGACGCCCTCGCTGAGGCGGCGGGCCACCTCTATCAGCACCGCGTCGCCGGCGTTGTGGCCGTAGCGGTCGTTGACGCCCTTGAAGCCGTCCAGGTCGCAGAAGAGGACCGCCAGCCCCTTGGTGCCGTCGTCCCGGGTCTCGAGCGGCGCCACGGTGTGCACGTGGCGGGGCTCGCCGACGATGTCGTACCGGTCCGTGGGGGCCGGGAACCGGCTGTGCCCCATGCTCTCGAACGGGTCCGGCTCGAAGGCCGCCCGGCCGCCCGGGGCTCCGGGGCCGCCCGGGTGGACGTGCTCGAACGGCAGGTCGTTGTAGACGCCGGTGTCGTACGCGCCCGGCTCGTACATCCCCGGCTCGTACATCCCCAGCTCGCACGGCTCGTCCCCGTAGGCGGCGTCCAGCGACTCCACCACCCCGGCCAGCCGCGACCCGGCCGTGGACGGCGCGTACGGACGGTCGCAGAGCCGGGCGCTCAGCCGCGCCCGCAGCTCCGCCGAGTTCGGCAGACCGGTCAGCGAGTCGTGCGACGCCCGGTGGGCGAGCGCCAGCTCGCGGCGCTTGCGCTCCTCGATGTCCTCGACGTGACTCAGCAGGAACCGCGGCCCGTCGGCGGTGTCGGCGACCACCGAGTTGCGCAGCGACACCCAGACGTAGCTGCCGTCCCGCCGGGACAGCCGCAGCTCGGCCCGGCCGCCGTCGGCGTAGGTCCGGCGCAGCGTGTCCGCGTCCTCGGGGTGGACCAGGCCCTCGAACGACTGCTTGCACAGCATCGTCGACGGGCGGCCCAGCAGCCGGCACAGCGCGTCGTTGGTCCGCAGAATCCGGCCGTACTGGTCGCCGGAGCCCATGTCGGTGATGGCCATGCCGGAGGGGGCGTACTCGAAGGCGTGCCGGAAGCTTTCCTCACTGGCCCGCAGGGCCTGCTGCTCGCGCTCCAGGCGGACCAGGGCGCGCTGCATGTTGGAGCGCAGCCGGGCGTTGGTGATCGCGATGGCGGCGTGGAAGACGTACGTCTCCAGCGCCTCACGGCCCCAGGCGCCGGGGCGGCGCCCGTTGCGGGGACGGTCCACCGAGATCACGCCGATCAGCTCGGGCCCGGTCTTGCGGTCCAGGGTGCCGGGCGCGTACATCGGCGCGATGAGCCGGTCGTCGGGGTGCCACTCGTCCTCGAAGCGGGGCAGCGGGCCGCCGGTGAGCCAGGTCGGGACGTCGTCCTCGTTGAGGGCCCAGGCCTCGGTGTGCGGGATGAACCGGAGCGTGCCCCAGGACTCGCCCATGGCCAGCCGCCGGTCCCAGGAGTCACGGGACCCGGAGCGGCCGGTGAGCAGCGCCTCGGCGGCCGTGTTGCCCGCGACGGCGGCGACCACCAGGTCGTTGTACTCGGGGCGGACCATGTTGACGGCGGCGAGCTCCCAGCCCAGTCCTTCGACCAGCCCGTCGGCCACGGTCTGCAGGGTGTCGGCGAGGCTGCGCGCCGTGTTCATCCGCGCCATCAGCTGATGCAGCTGCCGCAGAGTCGCAAGGCGGACATACGGTTCCGACTCGGTCTCCATGCTCGCCCTCCCCCCGAGACCTCGTAGCGAATCAAGGGTTGTCTTCGGCGTCCTCGTGCAGCTTCCACGCCACTGAATCACAGCGCGCTGCCCCACCGGTACGCAGGGTCAGCAAATTTCTTACGCTGTGAGTCAAGTCACATGTATCACGGGAAACTTGGACAACGTGGTGAGAACGGGGAAGACGACGGCGGAATTCCACGGTGGCGGGGCGGGTGGGAGGCCCCGCGGGCCTGTGGGTCGGTGGGGCGGCCGGACGGCCGGACAGCCGGCCTACGCAGGACCGCCGCCGGTCGCGGGGGCGTGGGACCTAGGTCCCGGAGCGGGGACGGGTTGCGGCCGGGGGCCGATGCGCGGCAGGCGTGGCGGCGCCTAGCGTCGTTCATGTGGCGACCCTTTCCTTCCCCCCGGCACCTCACACCTCCCTGGGCTCCCTGGTCTCGGCGCGCTCTCCGGTCTCCGCAGGCCCGGCGGACTCCCCGGTCCCACCTGGCTCCGCGGGCCCGTCCGGGTCACCGGTTCCAGCGGTTGCAGCTGCACCCTCCGCCCTGCCGACCCCTGTGGCCCCTCAGGACACCGCGCCCCCCGCGACCTCGGTGGCACCTGCTGCCCGTACAACCCCCGCGCCCACAACAGCCCCGATCACCTCCGAGGCCCCCATGATCCCCGTGACCCCCGTAGCCCCTGCGTTCCGTGCCGTCCCGGAGCCGGGGCATGCTAAAGGTGTGAACGACGAAGAATTCCGCGCGGCCATGTCCCGGCTGGCCTCGGGCGTGGTCCTGGTGACCGCGCACGAGCCCCAGCCCGACCCCGACGGCCCGGCCGGCGAGGACGCGGGCATGACGGCGACGGCCTTCATGTCGGTCTCGCTGGACCCGCCGCTGGCGATGATCAGCCTCCGCACCGGTTCCCGGATGGACGACCTGCTGGCGGAGCAGCCGCTGTGGGCGGTCTCGGTGCTCGCGGAGGACCAGCGGCACATCGCGGGGCGGTTCGCCATGAAGGGGCGGATCAGCGACCGGCTGCTCTTCGCCGACGTCCCGCACACACGCGGCGAGGCCAGCGGGGCCCCGCTGATCACCGGCTCACTGGCCACCGTGGAGTGCCGCACCGAGCAGCGCGTCGAGGCGGGCGACCACACCCTGGTCGTCGGCCGCGTCCTCACGGCCACCACCGCGCCCGGCGACACCGGTCCGCTGCTCCACTTCCGCAGCCGCTACCGGCACCTGAGCTGAACCGGGCGACTCCCTCGGGCACGGGCACGGGCGCGGACGGAGCGTCCGCGCCGGTCAGTCCCAGTTGCGGGAGCTGCGTCCCCGCTTGGTGTCCGCGCGCTTCTTCTTCTCCTGCAGACGGCGCTCGTTGATGCCGCGGGGGATCCGGGTCGGCCGGCGGACCTTCGGCGGCGGCGCCACCGCCTCCCCCAGCAGGGCCGTCAGCCGCTCCATCGCCGCCTCGCGGTTGCGCCACTGGGAGCGGTACTCCGACGCCCGCACCACCAGCACGCCCCCGTCCACCAGCCGCGACCCCAGCCGCTCCAGCGCCCGCGCCTTCCACACCGGCGGCAGCGCCTCGCTGGCCGCCAGGTCGAACAGCAGCTCGACCTGGGTGTCACTGGTGTTGACGTGCTGTCCGCCCGGCCCTCCGGAACGGGAGAAGCGCCAGTTCAGCTCCGCCTCGGGCAGAGGCACGGAGCCGCGGATGAGAAGGGGGCGACCGGACATGCCCCCATGGTCCCCTGCGCGGGGCGGCCCAGTCATCCGGGTTTCCGGCCGCTCCGGGTCCGGCCCGGGACCCGTGCGCGTCCGGCTCGCGACCCGTGCGCGTCCGGCTCGCCCCCTGTTTCACGTCCGATGCGCGTCCGATGCACATCCGCTGCGCGTCCCGCCGTCCGGGTGAACGGTAAAAAAGGTAAAGCCAGCCGGAACCTCACAGACCTCTCCCAGCGTTCAACGATGCGACGGTAGTTTCGCCCCCAGTGCGAAGCCCGTCAGTCACACAACGAAGGAAGGGACTCCCACCATGGCTGTAAGCCTGTCCAAGGGCGGCAACGTCTCGCTCACCAAGGAAGCTCCGGGCCTGACCGCCGTCACCATTGGCCTGGGCTGGGACGTCCGCACCACCACGGGCACGGACTTCGACCTCGACGCGTCCGCCATCGCGGTCACGGCCGCGGGCCGGGTCTACGCGGACACGTACTTCGTCTTCTTCAACAACAAGGCGACGCCGGACCAGTCCATCGTCCACACCGGCGACAACCGCACCGGTGAGGGCGCGGGCGACGACGAGGCGATCAACGTCAACCTGGCCGGTCTCCCGGCCGAGATCGACAAGGTCGTCTTCCCGGTCTCCATCTACGACGCGGAGAACCGTTCGCAGAACTTCGGCCAGGTCCGCAACGCGTACATCCGCGTGGTGAACCAGGCCGGCGGCGCCGAGATCGCCCGCTACGACCTCTCCGAGGACGCCGCGACCGAGACCGCCATGGTCTTCGGCGAGCTCTACCGCCACGGCGCCGAGTGGAAGTTCCGTGCCGTCGGCCAGGGCTACGCCTCCGGCCTCGCCGGCATCGCCCAGGACTTCGGCGTCAGCGTCTGACAGCCCTCGGCCGCAACCGGTCCGTCCGCACCGCGGGCGGGCCGGCCCCGCCGTCCATTAGCGTGCGCCCATGATCCTGGAGCCGCTGACCCTCACCCCGGACCGTGACATCCCCGGCCCCGTGCTCACCGAGCTCACCGCTCTGTACGCCTCGAACCGGGAGTTCCACGCGCTCAGCGGGGGCGACGAGTTCCCCGACCCGGACGACATCCGCCCCGAGCAGGTGGCCGCCGCCCTCGCGGACGAACTCGCCGATCCGGACATCGAGGTGCTGCTGGCCCGCAGTTCCGGCCGCCTCGTCGGCCTGGCCGTCACCCTCGCCCATCACCCCGACCCGGCGGACCCGGACCCGTGGATCGGGCTGCTGATGGTGGACGCCTCCGTCCACCGCCAGGGCTTCGGCCGCAGGCTGGTCGCCGCCGTCGAGGCCCGCCTGTTCGCCGGCGGCCGCACCGCCGTGCGCCTCGCCGTCCTGGACAGCACCCCCGACTCGCTCGCCTTCTGGACCGCCCTCGGCTACCAGGTCATCGGCCACCGCGTGGACCGCCAGTACCACCGCCCCTGCTCGGTGCTGCGCAAGCCGCTCCAGGACCCCCGGACGCCCCGCATGCCGCGCGCCGCCGCGCGGGTCGCCGTGGTCGGTCCCGACCCCGACCGGGCGGTCCTCCTGCTCCGGTACGAGAACCCCGACACCGGCGCCTACTGGGCGCTGCCCGGCGGCGGGCTGGAGCCCGGCGAGAGCCCGCTGCAGGGCGCCACCCGCGAGGTCCGCGAGGAGACCGGCTGGAGCGACGTCACTCCCGGCCCGCTGCTGTGCGTCTGGGAGCACGACTTCCCCTACCGCGGCGTCCCGGTACGGCAGCACGAGCACGTCTACCTGGCCCGCGCCCCGCTCCGCGACCTGGCGGGCGACCTCACGGAGGCGCACGCCAGCGACGCGATCCTGGCCTGGCGCTGGTGGCCGCTGGAGGAGCTGGCCGCCACGGAGGAGACGATCTGGCCGCCCCGCCTGGCCATGCTGGTGGCCGCCGCCACCGCCGAGGACCGCCCGGCCTCGCCGTGACCGGGGGCCGCACGCAAGCCGGTCGTCACCCGGCACCACGGGCGCGGGCGGGTCTCGTGGCCGCCGGGGCACCACCACGTGGCGGCGGCCGGCGGTGGACGCGACGCCGGTCCGGCGCATGACACCATCGGCGTGTGCTCGACATCGGCTACGCGCTCTCCAACCGCTTCCCGGACCCGCCCCAGACGGACTACCGGCGCGCGGACGTCCGCGCCCTGCGCCACGACCTGTTCTGCGGTGACGTCTACCTCGCCGACACCGAGAAGGACGAGGAGATCTCCACAGCCTGGGGATGGGTTCCGGTCCTGGATTTCGCCTGGGCCCTGTGCGACATCACCGAGCAGATCGACCGCGACCCCGCCGGCTCCCGCGCCTCCCGCCCGCAGCACGCGGAGCTGGACTTCACCGAGTCCACCGACCGGCTCTACTTCGAGCGCCGCTTCGGCTGGGTCGAGATCGACGCCGACTGGATGACCACGGACGAGCCGCCCCTGCGCTTCTCCCACTCCGCCCTGCGGCGCGAGGCCCGGGACTTCCTGCACGACCTCATCGCGGACCTCTGCGACATGCACGAGGACCTCGCCGAGAACCCGGCCGTCTGGACTCTCCAGGCCCGCTTCCCCCGCCTGCCGTAGGCCCCGCGCTCTCCGCTCTCCGCTCCGGCTCTCTCACCCCGCCTCCCCCGCTCCGGTTCTCTCCCCGGTCACCGCGTCGACACCGCACGAAGGGGGACTCGGACGTCATACCGGCGCACCGGCGCACCCCACCGCCCGGCGCCCATACGTCCCGTCCTGACCCGCCCGTGTCCGTGTCCGTGTCCGAGGGAGAGAACCATGCCCCGCACCGTCACCGTCGTCGGTGGCGGCCTCGCCGGACTCACCGCCGCCATCGCCGCCGCCGAGCGCGGCGCCGACGTCACCCTGTACGAGGCCCATCACGACCTCGGCGGCCGAGCCCGCACCGCCGCCGCCCCCTACCGCACCAACGAAGGCCCGCACGCCTTCCTGAGCCGCAGCCCCCACTGGGCCTGGCTGAACGACCGCGGCCTGATCGGCCCCCTGGCCCCGTTCCGGCTGAGCGACGTCTCCGGGGCCCGGTTCCGCCACCACGGCGCCCTGCGCCGCACCCCGCCGCTCGGCATGGTCCGCCTGCTCGGCACCGACGCCGACCAGGTGCCCGCGGACGTCGACTTCCTCAGCTGGGCCTCCTGGCGGATCGGCGACGAGGCGGCCCGCGCCACCGCGTACCTCACCTCCGTGGTGCTCTTCCACCACGACCCCGGCTCGCTCTCCGCCCGCTTCGTGCAGGAACGGCTGCGGCGCATCACCGGTTTCCCGCCCGAGGTCCGCTACCCCCGCGGAGGGTGGCAGGCCATCGTGAACCGCATGGCCGCGCGTGCCCGGAACCTCGGCGTCCGGACGGAGACCGGCGCGCGGGTCCACACCCTGGCCGACGCCCGTCCCCACGACGGCCCGGTGATCGTCGCCACCTCGCTGGCCGCGGCCCGCGCACTCCTCGACGACGCGTCGCTGACCTGGCCGAGCGGCCGCACCGTCCTGGTCGACCTGGCCCTGCGCGAGGACCCGCGCGACGCGTTCGTCCTCTCCGACCTCGACGGTCCCGGCTACGTGGAGCGGTTCACCGTGCAGGACCCGACACTGGCCCCCAAGGGCGAGCACCTGCTCCAGGCCCAGTTCCCGCTGGCGCCCGGCGCTCCTCGCGAGGACGCCGTCGCCCGGGGCGAGACCCTCCTGGACCTCGGCCTCCCCGACTGGCGGGACCGCGTCACGTACCGCCGCGACGCGCTGGCCGAGGGCCGCAC
>NZ_JACADT010000152.1:0-8587 GCF_013421635.1 Streptomyces sp. UH6
CACCGTGCGCTCCGGCTCCGGTTCGCCGCCGGACGGCGCCGGGCCCTCGCGGAAGCCGGCCGCGGTCAGCGCCTCCCGGCCGGCCGGTCCGTCCACCAGCCGTCGCGGCCGCAGGTACAGGTTGTGCGGCGCCGGGCGGTCATCGGTGCGGTACCAGGCCTCCGGCCGGTTGCCGGGGGACTCCGCGCGCAGCGGCGCCGCCTCGATCAGCGGGCGCAGCCGGCTCTGCGAGCCCGAGTAGGCGAGCACCGGCTCGTCGAACTGCCGCAGCAGCCGCAGATCGGTCTCCCGGGCGCTGCGCACCGGACCCACCGCCGGGGGCAGCCGGGTGGCGTACAGGGCCATCAGCCTGCTGAGGCCGGCCTCCACCTGCTCCGCGTACACCACGTCCGCCTGCGCCAGCCCGGTCTGGGGACGGGCCGGGGCCACGTTGTCGACCTTGACGGCGAGGACGCCGGAGGGCGCCTCGTCGGCATCGCCGCTGCGGTCCGTGGCGGGGTTCTGGGTGCACCCCGCGGCCAGTGCGAGAGCGGCGATCACTGCCGTGAGCACCGCTCTCGTTCCTGCCCGCCGTGTGCCGGGTCCGCCGGCCACGCCCCTGCGGTTCGTCGTGCCGGCCCCCGAACCGGACCCCGAACCGGAGCCGGTCCGAGAGCCGGCCGAGCCGTTCGGTCTGTCGCGCAGCCCCATGCCCACCGCCGCCGATCGTCGGTTCGTGCGCCAAGTACCGGTCCCGTTGTGCTCTACCCCTTCGCGCCCCCCACCGCACCCAGGACGGGCGAACCGTGTCGGTTCGGCCGGTTTCCTGTAGGCCGTCCGGGTACCCGTCGCACGGACGAGAGCATGCGGAAGCAGGGAGTCCGACGCGATGAAAGCAGTGACCTGGCAGGGCAAGCGGGACGTCCGGGTGGAGACCGTGCCCGATCCGACGATCGAGCAACCCACCGACGCGATCGTCCGGATCACCTCCTCCGGACTGTGCGGCTCCGACCTCCACCTCTACGAGGTCCTCACCCCCTTCATGACCCCCGGCGACATCCTCGGCCACGAACCCATGGGCATCGTCGAGGAGGTGGGGTCCGAGGTGCCCGGTCTGAGCCCCGGGGACCGCGTGGTGGTGCCGTTCCAGATCTCCTGCGGCAGCTGCTGGATGTGCGGCCAGGGCCTCTACACCCAGTGCGAGACCACGCAGGTGACCGGCGAGGGCATGGGCGCCCAGCTCTTCGGCTACACCCGCCTCTACGGCGCGGTACCCGGCGGTCAGGCCGAGTACCTGCGGGTTCCGCAGGCCCACTTCGGACCCATCAAGGTGCCCGAGGGCCCGGCGGACGACCGGTTCGTCTACCTCTCCGACGTCCTGCCCACCGCCTGGCAGGCCGTCGAGTACGCCTCCGTCCCGCCGGGCGGAACCCTCGCCGTCCTCGGCCTCGGTCCGATCGGCGACATGGCCTGCCGGATCGCCCTCCACCGGGGCGCGGAGCGGGTCATCGGCGTCGACCTGGTCGGCGACCGGCTGCGCCGGGCCCGCGACCGCGGCGTGGAGACCTTCGACCTGCGCGACTTCGACAGCGAGAAGGAACTGGTCGCCGCCGTCCAGGACGTCACCGGCGGACGCGGCCCGGACTCGGTGATCGACGCGGTCGGCACCGAGGCGCACGGCAGCGCCGTGGCCCGGCTCGCCCAGAACGCCACCGCCCTGCTGCCCAACAGGATCAGCGGGCCCCTCGCCGAACGGTTCAGCATCGACCGGCTGGCCGCCCTGTACACGGCCATCGAGATGGTGCGGCGCGGCGGCACCATCTCCCTCTCCGGTGTCTACGGCGGCATGGCCGACCCGATGCCCATGCTCACCCTGTTCGACAAGCAGATCCAGCTGCGGATGGGCCAGGCCAACGTGCGGCGGTGGACCGACGAGATCCTGCCCCTGCTCACCGACGCGGACCCGCTCGGCGTGGACGACTTCGCCACCCACCACGTGCCGCTCGCCGAGGCCCCCGAGGCGTACGACATGTTCCAGAAGAAGCGCGACGGCGCCGTCAAGGTCGTCATGAATCCCTGAGCGCCCCTGCGCGCCCCTGAGGCCCCTGTGCGTACCGGGCGTCCTTGAACGGCCGGAACCGCTGACGGGGACCCACCCTCACTCCATGCCCAGGACCTCACCGAGGTCGTACCGTACCGGCTCCTCCAACTGCGCGAAGGTGCAGCTGTGCGGGGTGCGGTCCGGCCGCCAGCGGCGGAAGCGCGCCGTGTGCCGGAACCGCGCCCCGTTCTCCATGTGGTCGTACGCCACCTCGGCCACCAGCTCCGGCCGCAACGGCACCCACGACAGGTCCTTCTTCCCCGACCAGCGGCTCGGCGCCCCCGGCAGCCGGGCCGACTCGTGCGCCGCCGCGTCGCCCCACGCCGCCCAGGGATGCCCCGACACGTCGTCCAGCCGCAGTGGCTCCAGCTCCTCCACCAGCTCCGCCCGCCGCTTCATGGTGAACGCGGCGCACACCCCCACGTGCTGGAGCACCCCCTGCCCGTCGTGCAGGCCCAGCAGCAGCGAGCCCACCACGGGACCACTCTTGTGCAGGCGGTAGCCGGCCACCACCACGTCCGCGGTCCGCTCGTGCTTGATCTTGAACATCGCCCGCTCGTCCTGCCGGTACCGTGAGTCCGGCGGCTTGGCGACCACCCCGTCCAGCCCCGCACCCTCGAACTGCTCGAACCACCGCCGCGCCACCTCGATGTCGCCGGTCGCCGGCGCCAGGTGGACCGGCGGCTCCACGCCGTCCAGCATCCGCTCCAGCGACGCCCGGCGCTCCGTCAGCGGACGCCCGGTCAGCGCCTGGTCGCCGAGCGCCAGCAGGTCGAAGGCGACGAACGACGCCGGGGTGCGCCCGGCCAGCATGCGCACCCGGGACTCCGCTGGATGGATGCGCTCGGTCAGCGCGTCGAAGTCCAGCCGCCCCTCCCGGGCGATCACGATCTCGCCGTCCACCACGCACCGGTCCGGCAGCCGGTCCCTCAGCGCCGTCACCAGCTCCGGGAAGTAACGCGTCAGCGGCTTGGTGGTGCGACTGCCCAGCTCCAGCTCCTCGCCGTCGCGGAACACGATCGCGCGGAAGCCGTCCCACTTGGCCTCGTAGTGCATCCCCTCGGGGATCTTCGCCACCGACCTGGCGAGCATCGGCTTCACGGGCGGCATCACCGGCAGGTCCATGGGCCGATTCTGCGTGTGCGCGCCGCCCGGGGCACGCCTACCGTGGCACACATGGGTGACGACGCCGTGGAACTGGACGCCGGAGGACGGAAGGTGCGCCTGTCCCACCCGGACAAGGTGCTGTTTCCGGAGAAGGGCTACACCAAGCGCGACCTGGCCGAGTACTACCTCGCCGTGGGCCCCGGCGCGCTGCGCGCCCTGCGGGAGCGGCCCACTGCCCTCCAGCGCTACCCGGACGGCGTCGAGGGGGAGTGGTTCTTCCAGAAGCGCGTTCCCAAGAACCACCCCGACTGGATCCCCACGGCGCACATCACCTTCCCCAGCGGGCGCAGCGCCGACGAGATGTGCCCGACGGAGATCGCCGCCGTGGTCTGGGCCGTGCAGTTCAACACGGTGACCTTCCACCCGTGGCCCGTGCGGCGTGCCGACGTCGACCGGCCCGACGAACTGCGCCTCGACCTCGACCCGCAGCCGGGCACCGGCTACGAGGACGCCGTCACCGCGGCCCACGAACTGCGCGCCGTGCTGGAGGAACACGGGGTGCGCGGCTGGCCCAAGACCTCGGGCGGCCGCGGCATCCACGTCTTCGTGCCGATCGCCGCGCGGTGGACCTTCACCGAGGTGCGGCGCGCGGCGATCGCGGCGGGCCGGGAGCTGGAGCGGCGGATGCCGGAGCGGGTCACCACCCGGTGGTGGAAGGAGGAACGGGGCGAGAAGATCTTCGTCGACTACAACCAGACGGCGCGTGACCGGACCATCGCCTCCGCCTACTCCGTCCGGCCCCGGCCGCACGCCCCCGTCTCGGCGCCGCTGCGCTGGGAGGAGGTGGGGGAGGCCCGGCCGGAGGACTTCGACATCCGGACCATGGCGGCCCGGTTCGCCGAGGTGGGCGACGTCCACGCGGACATGGAGGAGCACGCCTTCTCGCTGGAACCGCTGCTGGAGCTGGCCCGGCGGGACGAGGCGGAACACGGGCTGGGCGACCTCCCGTACCCGCCGGAGTACCCGAAGATGCCGGGGGAGCCGAAGCGGGTGCAGCCGAGCCGGGCCAGAAAGACCTGACCGGGCCAGGAGGACCTGACCGGGCGAGGAGGACCTGACCGGCGAGGGGGCTCACCCCTGGACGGGCTCCGGGCGCAGCACGGCGAAGCGGGCGCCGTAGGGGTCCGCGAGGCGGGCCATCCGCCCGACGCCCGCGACGTCGGTCGGTTCCAGCCGCACCGCGCCGCCCCGCTCCCGGGTCCGGTCGGCGACGGCGTCGACGTCCCCCACCGCGAAGTAGGGGAGCCAGTACGACCCACCGCCCGCCTCGACCGGGTCGCCCACCGAGCCGACCACACCGCCGAACATGCCGTCCTCCCCGGCACCCGCGGGGTTGACGCAGGTGTAGGCGCCGCCGGGGAAGGAGACCGAGGACGTCTCCCAGCCCAGCGCCGCGTGGTAGAAGCCCGCCGCACCCGCCACGTCCGTGGTGTACAGCTCCACCCAGCACAGGGCGCCGTCCTCGCCGGCCACGTCCAGCCCGGCCAGCGTCCCCGGCTGCCAGACGCCGAACGCGGCGCGCATCGGGTCGGCGAGGATCGCCATGCGCCCCTTGTCCATCACGTCGTCCGGCTCCACCACCACCGTCCCCTGCGCCCGGCGGACGGCCCGTGCGGTGGCCTCGGCGTCGTCGGAACGGAAGTAGACCGTCCACGACGGGGGAGCGGTGCCGGCCGGGAGTTCCATGCCGCCGGCCACCGTCCGCCCGCCGGAGGTGAAGAAGCCGTACCCCCCGGCGTCCGGGCCGGCGGAACGGAACTGCCAGCCGAAGAGGCCGCCGTAGAAGGTCATCGCCCCGTTGAGATCGGGTGTGCCCAGGTCGATCCAGTTCGGGGAGCCGGGGACGAATGCGGTGGTCAGCATGGGTGCCTCACGGTCGTCGGGCGGCCGCCGGGTGCGGCGGGGAGCGGCGGGGAGCGGCGGTGCCCGCGGAACACCGCGGGCACCGTCGAGTGTGCCCCGCCCGCCCCCTCCAGCCGTGGAGTCAGGGCCGGTCGAGGTCCTCCCGGGTGATCTCGGTCAGCTCCCCGTCGGCCATCAGCCACCGGGTGACGCCGATCGAGTCCAGGAACGGCAGGTCGTGACTGGCCACCAGCAGCGCGCCCTGATGGCCCTCCAGCGCCCGGACGAGCTGCCGCACGCTCGCCATGTCCAGGTTGTTGGTCGGTTCGTCGAGCATCAGCAGCTGCGGCGCCGGCTCGGCCAGCATCAGCGCGGCCAGCGCCGCCCGGAACCGTTCGCCGCCGGAGAGCGTGCCGGCCGGCTGGTCGGCCCGGGCCCCGCGGAAGAGGAACCTGGCGAGCCTGGCCCGCACCTGGTTGACGGTGGCCCCGGGCGCGAACCGGGCCACGTTCCGGGCGACCGACAGCTCCTCGTCGAGGATGTCCAGCCGCTGCGGCAGGAAGCGCGCCGGAACGTGCGTGACCGCCGCGCCGGCCGCCGGGGCCAGCTCCCCGGCCAGCGTGCGCAGCAGGGTCGTCTTGCCGGAGCCGTTGCGGCCCACCAGGGCGACCCGCTCCGGACCCCGCACCTCGAACACGCCCCGCAGCGCGGCCCCGTGGACCGGCCGGAACCCGTCGAGCGTCAGCACCGTCCGGCCGGGCGGCACTGCGGTGGCGGGCAGGTCGACACGGATCTCGTCGTCCTCGCGCAGCGCCAGCTCCGCCTCGTCCAGCCGGTCCCTGGCATCGGCGAGACGCTCCTGGTGCATCGCCCGGTGCTTGCCGGCCGACTGCTCGGCGGCGTTCTTGCGCATCCCCATCACGATCTTGGGTTCGCGCTTCTGCTCGTTCATCCGCTGGCCGTACTTCCTGCGCTTGGCCAACTTGGTCTGCGCCTCGACCAGTTCGCGCTTCTGACGGCGAACGTCAGCCTCGGCGGCGCGCACCGTGCGCTGGGCGGCCTCCTGCTCGGCGGCCAGCGCCTCCTCGTAGTCGGTGATGTTGCCGCCGTACCAGGTGACCTCCCCCGAGCGCAGATCGGCGATCCGGTCGGCCAACTCCAGCAGTTCGCGGTCGTGACTGACCATGATCACGATCCGCGAGCCCCCGCTCCAGCCCGCCACCGTGTCGTGGAGGCGGCGGCGGGCGTACACGTCCAGGTTGTTGGTGGGCTCGTCCAGCAGCAGGACGTCGGGGCGGCGCAGCAGCAGCGCGGTCAGCCGCAGCAGCACGGACTCGCCGCCGGAGAGCTCGCCGACCGTGCGGTCCAGGCCCAGGTGCCCGAGGCCCAGTTCGCCGAGGGTGGCCAGGGCGCGCTCCTCGACGTCCCAGTCGTCGCCGACCGTCTCGAAGTGCTCCTCGGCGACGTCGCCGGACTCGATGGCGTGCAGTGCGGCCCGCTTCCCGGCGATGCCCAGCGCCTGGTCGACACGGAGCGAGGTGTCGAGGGTGACGTTCTGCGGGAGGTGACCGAGTTCACCGGTGACCCGGACGACGCCGTCGGTCGGTTCGAGCTCGCCGGCGATCAGCTTGAGCAGGGTCGACTTGCCGGCGCCGTTGACGCCCACCAGCCCGGTGCGGCCGGGGGTGAAGGAGACGTCCAGATCCTCCAGGACCGGAGTGCCGTCCGGCCAGGAGAAGGACAGGGACGCGGCGGTGACCGAAGGGGTGACTGTTGTTGACACGAAGCCTCGCGGTGGTGTGATGCGGTCGGATGATCGCGTATCGAGACACCGTGCCGAGGCCGGGAAAAGAGGCCCTGCGGCGGTGGACGGCTCATGACGTCCGAGGTCGCACACGCGACGCGACAGCCCCGGTGGGACGGGGTGCGACGCGGTGTCTCATGACCTCAGACGAGCAACGTCCTTCTCCGATCGACGGCAACAGAACCACCACCAGGGTACCCACCGCCTCCGCGGCGGCGCGAGGCGTTTTCCCGCGCCGGATCACCGCGCCGCCGGACCGCCCGGCCGTCCTCCCTCAGATCACGTCCCGCATCAGCTCCGCCAGGTCGTGGTCCAGGTCGAGGTGCAGGTGCTCGCAGCCGAACGGCACCAGCGCCGCGGTGGCGGCCAGGAACCGGCGTACCTCCTCGGTCGGCACGTGCACCACGGCCGCCCCCTCCGGGGAGTGGAACTCCAGTGCCGTACGCCCCTGTTCGTACGGCAGCACCCGCACGTCCCCCACGCCGTGCGGCCCGCGCAGCCCCTCGGCCAGCAGCTCCCGGGAGAAGGTCCAGCACACCTCCACCCCCTCCAGGGTGGCCGGGCCCGGAAACGTCATCCGCACGGCGAACGGGTCGCCGGTGTCGTAGTGCATCGTCGACGGGATCACCGTCATCCGCGGAGCCGCGGCGACGAGACGGGCCTGAACCGGGTGCTCGATGACGGTGGACAAACGTCTGCTCCCCTAAGAGTCGGCTGACCGGACGGCGGGCTGGTCGGACCCGCGTACTGGAACAGAGGCCGGACGGCGCGGATCCGTACACCCTGGCAGCGTGACCTGCGTCACCGGACACAATCGCTTCGGCACCATTCCCCCACGGCATCTCCAGGACTCGTCCCCCGCATCCCGGGTCCCATGCGCGGCCCGCGCCCCCTCCCGTGCGCGCTCCGCGGCCCCGCCGTCCGGCCCGGTCCCGTGGCGGCGGTCCATGACCGCCCGGAACATGGGTAACCGTTCGATCTCCGGTATTTCCCCCATCGAGGAGTGCGAGAACATGCCCCGTGGTTCCAGCCCCAAGAGGGAACGGCAGTACGAACACATCAAGGAGAGCGAGAAGTCGCGCGGCGCCTCCACCGGCCGCGCCGAGGAGATCGCCGCCCGCACCGTGAACAAGGAGCGCGCCCGCTCCGGCGAGTCGAGGACCGCGAGCCGCACCTCCACCGAGGACATGTCCTCGGGCCGGCGGGGCGGCCGGCGTTCCGGCGGCGGCTCCCAGGGCCCCACCTACGACCAGCTGTACCAGGAGGCCAGGAAGAAGAACGTCCACGGCCGCTCCGACATGAACAAGGAGCAGCTGCGGCAGGCGCTGGGCAAGTGACCGGCGAGGGGGCGTAGCCTCTTCGCCCGTGACCGACACCCGGGCCGTGACGGCGGCCGTGCGCGTTCCCGAAGGATGGCCCACCACCGAGGAGGCCGCCCTGGCCGTCCAGGACGAACTGCGGGCCCTCCTGGTGCTCGACCAGGAGGGCCCGCCGCCCGGGACCGGCCGGGTCACCGGTGTCGACGTGGCCTACGACGACACGCGCGGGGTGGTCGCCGCCGCGGCCGTCACCCTGGACGCGGCGACCCTCGCCGAGACCGGCCGGGCCGTCGCCGTCGGCCCGGTGGCCTTCCCCTACGTGCCCGGACTCCTCGCGTTCCGCGAGGTCCCCGCCGTGCTGGCCGCCCTGGAGGC
>NZ_JACADT010000153.1:0-8560 GCF_013421635.1 Streptomyces sp. UH6
CGTCGTACGGGGTCACGCGCCCCGTGTGACGTCAGCCGACGCGGAGGTGGGCCGCGGCCCAGGACGTGTGGTCGTAGGAGGTGCTGTCGTTCGCGTTGCGCACCACCAGCCGGAGCAGTCGTACACCGGTGACGTCCACGTCCACCGGGCGTGGTCCGCCCGCGGCGGTGAGCAGCCCGCTGTCCCACAGCCGCACGCCGTCTCCCCAGACCTCCGCGCTCGTGCCCCCGGCCGCGCTCTGCCGGGCGGAGAAGTCGTCGATGCCGACGACCGCGGTGAGGCGGGAGGCGTTGCCTCCGAGGTGGTACACGATCTCGGAGTGGGCGTGAACCCCCAGGCCCTTGGCGTAGGTGACGCCTCCGAAGCTGATCGGGGTGCCGTCGCCCGCCGGCTTCCTGCCGTTGGAGGTGTCGCGTTCCACCGGCCCCCATCCGTTGGTGGCCGACAGCCAGGGGAGGTCGCTGAGGTAGGTGTCGGCGGTGGGCGCCGGCGGGGGCGTGGCGACCGTTCCCCATGCCTCGAAGCGGACGGGCCGGCGCCCGTACGCCGCGCTCCCCTCGGCGTGCAGCGTCCACGTGCCGGCGGGGGTTGCGGGCGCCGGCGGGGTGACCCGCCAGGCGGTCTCCAGTGCCTCCCCCGGGGCGAGGTCGCCGGCCGGTCCCGGGGCGACGGGCCGGAGCCGCCAGCCGTCGGGCACCGTGAGCCTGAGCCGGGCGCGCTCCCAGGGGCGGGCGGAGGCGTTGGTGAGCAGCGCGGTCACGGTGAACGGCTCGCCCGGCAGGGCCAGTTCGGGCACCGTGAGCCGGATGCCGTAGCCCTCGCGGTCGTAGGACTCCGCCCAGGCCGCGCGGAGCAGGGCGGTGAGTTCCTGCGTCGGTCCCGGGTGGTCGGCGTGCACGTCGGTGGTCTCGCCCGGATCCGTCGCCAGGTCGTAGAGCTCGAACTGCCACTGGTCGTCGGGCACGGAACGGTCCCGGGCCGGGGCGAACCGCACGGCCTTCCACCGGTCGCGGCGCACCGCCTCGGCGAGGGTGTTGATGCGGCCCTTGTCCGCCGCCTTCGCCCGTGCCGTGGAGCCGGGGTCGTTGCGGTACCAGTAGAGGTGGTCGTGGTCCGGCGCGTCGCCGGGCCGGCGGGCGAGCAGCGCCGCGGCGGAGAGGCCGTCGATGTCCCGGGGCGCGGGGGCGCCGGCGAGTTCGGCGAGGGTGGGGAGGAGGTCCGTCGACGGGGTGATCCGGTCGGAGACTCCGGAGGCCACGGTGCCCGGCCACCAGGCGAGGAGCGGTACCCGGACGCCGCCTTCGTAGAGGTTGCGCTTGTAGCCCTTGAGCGGCCCGTTGGCGTCGAACAGGTCGGGGTCGACGCCTCCCTCCTCGTGGGGGCCGTTGTCGCTGGTCACCAGGAGGAGGGTGTGGCGCTCGATGCCCAGGCGCCGCAGCGTGTCCACGACCGAGCCGGCCAGCGTGTCGAGGCGGGTGATCTGCGCCGCGTGCCCCTTGTCGGCCGCGCTCCACGGCTGGTCGGCGTACTCGCCGGTGCCGGGGATGTCGCTGGGGGCGTGCGGGATGTTCGGGGTGAGGTAGAGCAGGAACGGCTCGTCCGCGTGTGCGGTGATGAAGTCGTTGGCGCGCTGCTCGATGAGGTCGACGACGTAGGTGCCCTTGCCCCCGTCGGCGTTGTCCGGGAGTTCGACGCGCTCGTCGTTGTGCCACAGGTAGGCCGGGAAGTACTGGTGGGCGTGGCCGTGCGTGATGTACCCGTAGAACTCCTCGAAGCCACGTCGGTTGGGGTGGCTGGGCTGGTCGGGCTCCTCCGGGCCGAAACCCCACTTGCCGATGCAGGCCGTGCGGTAGCCGCGGGCCCGCAGCACCTCCGCGAAGGTGGTGTCGTCGTCGCCGAGCGCCCCCTGCGGGCCGCCGAAGGGGTTCTCCCGGACCGGTGCGTGGCCGCCGTGCAGGCCGGTCAGCAGCGAGGCGCGGGAGGGCGCGCAGACGGCGGCGGCGGAGTACGCCTGGGTGAAGCGGGTTCCCTCGGCGGCCAGCCGGTCCAGACGGGGCGTCCGGATGAGCTGCTGGCCGTACGATCCGAGGTCGCCGCTTCCGAGGTCGTCCGCGAGCAGCACCACGATGTTCGGGCGGCGGCCGGGGGGCGAGCCGGCGGCGCCCGCCGTCGCGGCGGGCAGCGTGGCCATGCCGAGCGCTGCTGCGGATCCGGCGAGGAATTGTCGGCGGCTGGGCACCTGGGGCTCCTTTGCTGGAGGGAAAGAGGCGGGCCGGACCACGAAGTCCGGCCCGGAGGCACGGACCCCGGAGTCCGGCCCGGAAGCACGGACCCCGGAGTCCGGCCCGGAAGCACGGACCCCGGAGTCCGGCCCGGAAGCACGGACCTCGGGGCCCGGCCCGGAAGCGCGGACCTCAGGGCCCGGTCCGGAGGCACGGACCCCGGGGTCAGGTCGGAGGCTGCTCAGTGGCCGGCGGGGGCGGCGAGCACCACCGGCACCTCTTCGCCCGGCTCCACGACCAGCGTCTCGCCCCGGTGCCGGGAGACGTGGCCGTCCGCGTAGGTCTCGCCGGAGACCCGGAAGGTCAGCGGCGCCTGCCCCTCGCGGAGGGTCGCCAGGGGTGCGTCGAGCTTGTCGAGCCAGCGGATCAGCTTGTGACCCAGCCGGTGGACCACCTGGGGTTCCTCGTCGGCCCGGTCGTCGCTCTCGCCGATGTCGGCGGCCAGGTCGTACAACTCCCAGGACCGGTCCTCGTAGTTGTAGATCAGCTTCCAGCGGCCGGACCGGATCACCGACTGCGGATGCTGGTCGCGGGCGTCGTCGATCAGGTAGCCGGGCAGGTGCCAGTAGAGGGCGTCACGGTCCAGCTCGGTGGTCGGGTCGGCGAACAGTCCGCTCAGGTCCGCGCCGTCCAGGGGCCTGATGTCGTCCGTCCGCACACCCGCCAGGGAGGCGAAGGTGGTGTGGAGGTCGGCGCTGTAGACCGGGGTGTGGTCGACGGTGCCGCCGTCCACCAGGCGGGGGTTGCCGCTCCAGGCGATGAGCGGGACGCGCAGGCCGCCTTCCCGTAGTTCGCCCTTCTCGCCCCGCAGGGGGCCGTTGTCGGTGAACCGGCCGACGCCGCCGTTGTCCCCGGTGAAGACGACGACGGTGTTGTCGGCCAGGACGTGACCCGGGCGGCGGGGGTCGGCGGTGGTCTCCAGGTGCTCGACCACACGGGCCACGGTCTGGTCGAGCCCTTCGACCAGTGCGCCGTAGGCGGCGTTGGACGGCCCCGCTCCCGGGCTCTTGGCCCGGTACTTGGCGAGCAGGTCCGCGCGTGCCTGCTTGTCGCCCACCGGTGTGTGGACGGCGTAGGAGCTCAGGAAGGCGAAGAAGGGCTCGTCCTTGTTGCGGTCCACGAAGTCGATGGTGGCGTCCGCCAGCGCGTCCGAGACGTGCTTGTCGGTGCCCACCAGGGCGTCCACGGCGGCGGGGTCCGTGCCGTGCGAGAAGGGTTTGATGTTCTCGTCGACGTACTGCTGCGTGTAGTCGGCCGCGAAGGCGTCGAGCTCGGGACCGATCTGCTGGACGAACGTGCCGTTCTGCGCGTGGTAGGCGCCCGGGGCGCCGGCGTGGGTCCCGCCGATGTTCTCGTCGAAGCCGTGCTGGGCGGTGATGTCGGACGGTGTCGCCGCGACGTGGAACTTGCCGAGGTAGCCCGTGGTGTAGCCGGCGTCCTGCAGCCGCTCGCCGACCGTGACCGCCTCGGCGGGCAGCGCGACGTCCTCGTCGGGCAGCCCTTGCGGCGGGCCGACCAGCAGGGTGTCGTCACCGCCGCGGTTGAGGTCGTCGACGAGGTAGATGTTGTTGGTGGGCCGCGGCGCGTACAGGCCGGTGAGCAGGGCGGCCCGGGTCGGCGCGCAGTTGGGGGACGCGTAGGCGTTGTCGAACGCCGTCCCCTCCGCGGCGATCCGCTCCAGCGTCGGTGTCTCGTAGTAGTCGTTCGGGTTGCCCTGGTTGGTGAGGGGGCTGCTGAGGTCGGTCCAGCCGAAGTCGTCGCCGAGGACGAAGACGATGTTGGGACGCGGGGCGTCCGGCCTTCCGGCGCCGGCCGTCGTCCCCTGGGCGGCGGAGGGAGCGCCGACGGCGGTCAGGGTGAGCGCGACGGGGAGCGTGAGCAGGCCGAGGCGCCTGGCGTGTCTGTTTCTCATCGGGATCCTTGAGGTCTTCTGGCGGCGGTGTGTCAGGAGTCGTTGGCGCAGCGGAAGCCGATGTTCCCGGTGGCCGAGTCGGCGGTGTTGGCGGAGCGGGCGGCGACCCGGTACCGGTAGCAGTACGAGTCGTGGCACAGGTACGAGCCACCGCGCATGACGCGGGGCGCGGCCCGGTCGGGGTCGTGCCAGGGGCCTCGGGGGTCGTCCACGGGCGTCCGGCCGGCCCGGGCCGCGTAGGTGTCCGCCGCGAAGGTGTCGGCGCACCATTCCCAGACGTTGCCGACCATGTTCCACAGCCCGTGGCCGTTGGGCCGGTAGGACTTCACCGGCGCGGTCGTCACGTGGCCGTCCTCCGCGCTGTTGTGGGTGGGGAAGACGCCCTGCCAGATGTTGCACGACCACCGGCCGCGGGGGGTGAGTTCGTTCCCCCACGGGAACCGGGCGCCCTCGAGGCCGCCCCGGGCGGCGTACTCCCACTCGGCCTCCGTGGGCAGCCGTTTGCCCGCCCAGGCGCAGTAGGCCTGCGCGTCGTTCCAACTGACCTGGGTGACCGGGTGGTTCTGCAGGTCGGCGACGGAGGACAGCGGGCCGTGCGGACGCCTCCAGGAGGCGCCCCGGACGGTCAGCCACCACGGGGTGCCGGCGGCCTGGCCGAGGACGTCGGGGCGTTCGGCACGGACCGCGAGGTGGAAGACGGCCGAGACGCCGAGGCGTTCGGCGTCGGTGACGTATCCCGTGTCCTTGACGAACGCCGCGAAGGCCGCGTTGGTGACCGTGGTCGCGTCGATGAGGAACGGCCGGAGCCGCACCTGGTGGACCGGGCCCTCCCCGTCGGCAGGGTAGCCCTCGCCCTGGACGTCGCCCATGGTGAAGGTGCCGCCGGGCAGGCGTACCTGACCGCGGGTGGTGCGGTCGGCCGGTGCGGGGCGGAAGGGCCCGGGCGGCCCGACCGTGAGGGTGCCGATCAACGGGCCGCCGCCCGATGACGTTGCACCGCACGAGGTGTGGTTCCCGGCCGAGGGAGCGCAGCAGCTCACGGCTCAGCCTCCCGCCACCGCGCCGGCGAGCAGCCGCTCCACCTTGCGGACGAGCGCCGGATGCCGTGCCGCGACGTCGGTGCTCTCGCCGGGGTCCTGGTTCAGGTGGTAGAGCTCGACGGGACCGTTCTTCGGGCGCACGCCCTTCCAGTTGCCGAAGCGCACCGCCTGGTCCTTGCGGTCGTGCTCCCAGTAGAGGTGGTCGTGCTCCGGCTGCCGGCGGCCGGTCAGGGCGGGAACGAAGGAGACCCCGTCCAGGGCCGGCGGTGCGGGTGCTCCGGCGACCTCGGCGAAGGTGGGCAGGAAGTCCCAGACGGCGACCGGGTCGTGCACGACCGATCCGTCGGCGATCCCCCCGGTGTCCCGCAGGACCCGCGGGAGCCGGACGATCAGCGGGATCCGGATGCCTCCCTCGTAGACGGTGAACTTGATGCCCCGCAGGGACCCGTTGCTGTCGAAGAACTCCGGGTCGTGCGGCAGCGTGCTGCCGACGTGCTCGAACTTCGCGCCGGCCGAGTGGGGGCCGTTGTCGCTGGCCACCACGACGAGGGTGTCCTCGGCGATGCCGAGTTCGCCGAGCCTGTCGAGGACCCGGCCGATCTCCGCGTCGACCCGGGTGACCTGCGCGGCGTGGTTGCGTTCGCCCTGGGGCCAGTCCTCGTCGCCGTACGGGGCGTCGCTGGGGAGCTCGTTCGGGGCGTGCGGGGTGGTGTAGGCCAGGTAGAGGAAGAACGGGTCGTCGCTGTTGCGGTCGAGGAACTCCAGCGCCTCCTGGGTGAACAGGTCGGTGGTGTAGGTGACGTCGGCCGTCTCGTTCTCCGGGTAGTGGACCTTCTCGCCGTTGCGCCAGAGGTAGGTGGGCCAGTAGTCGTGGGCGTGGGTCTGGTTGATGTGACCGAAGAAGTGGTCGAAGCCCTGGCGGTTGGGGTGGCTGGGGTTGTCCCCGTTGTCCGGTCCCAGTCCCCACTTGCCGATGTGTCCGGTGGTGTAGCCGGCGGCGCGGAGCACTTCGGCCACCGTGACGTCGTCGGCCCGCAGTCCCTTGCCGGCGTCGCCGTTGGACTTCACCGTCGCGTGGCCGGTGTGCAGTCCGGTCAGCAGGGAGGCGCGTGTCGGTGCGCAGGAGGGCGTCGCATAGGCCTGGGTGAAGCGCGCGCCCCGGGCGGCGAGGCCGTCGAGCACCGGGGTGCGGATCACCTGCTGCCCGTAGGAACCGAGTTCGCCCCGCCCGAGGTCGTCGAGCAGGATCAGCAGGATGTTGGGCGCCCTGCCGCCGCGTCCGGTGTCCGCCGTCCCCGGTTCCTCGGCGACGGCCGCCGCGGGGCGCGTCGCTGCCGTGGCTCCGGCCACCGCGGCCACCACCGACGCGGCGGCGCCGGCGAACAGGGCTCTTCGGGAGACGCCGGGGCGGTTGTCTGTGCTCATGGAGGTGCCTTTCAGCGGCGGTGGGACGCGCCTGCCGTCAGGCGCACGCCGACGGGGCACGGGGGGGGAGGGTTCTTAGGGCGTGCCGGTCGCTCCGATCGAGCGGTCACGCGGTCACGCGGTCACGCGGGGCATGCCGAGGCCGGTGGTGCCGGGCATGGACACGCCGCCCCGGTCGTTGGCGGGGCAGCGGTGTTCGAGGGGAACGCGCGCGGCGGGGCGGGTGGGCCCGGGCCGCGGAGGCCGGGTCAGCGACAGATCTGGTCGTAGTGGTCGGCGCGGCGCCTGGACCGGAGACGGGCGAACGGCACGGGACGGCCGGATCGGGCGAACGGCATGACGATCATTCGATCACGCGATCGATGTGAGTGCCACGGATCCTGGGCTGACGAAACACGACTGCCACAGAGCCGTCACGGCGGCCGAAGGCCCCGGACCGGCCGGGCGGTCCGGGGCCTTCGGCCGTCGTGTCACGGCGAACGGGTCACCGGCGGGCGGGCCGGTCCTCCTCGCAGCGGACGTCGTGCGCGGGGCGCCGTCCTCCGGCCAGGAAGGCGGTGACGGCGCCGTCGCCGCAGGCGTTGCCGTTGTTGAGGTAGACGCCGTGGCCGCCCCGGTCGACGGTGACCAGACGGGCCCGGTCCCCGAGCGCCTCACGCATCGCGAGCGCGCCGAAGTGGGGGGTGGCGGGGTCGCGCAGGTTCTGGATCATCAGGATGTTCGACGGGCCTTCGTCGGTGATCCGGGTCGGCTCGTCGGCCGGCGGGGTCTTCCAGAACGCGCAGGGCACCACGTTGACCGGCATGCCGTCGGTGAGGGGGTGTCGCCTTCGGTCCTCGGCCACCGCACGCGCGTAGGCGGGGACCGGCCGGGGCCAGGCGACGTCGTTGCAGATGGTGGCCAGGGTGACCGCGGCGTCCTCGTCGGGCATCGGGCCCGCGAGTTCGCCGGGCAGGACCGGCGTCGCCCCGGGGTCCTGGGCGTCCAGCAGCAGGCGGGCCAGACCGGGGAAGAGGTCGTCGTCGTACAGGGCGTTCTGGAGGGCCTGACGGAGCCGGGTCCCGTCGAGCGGGACGCCCGGGGTCGCCGTCCGCCTGGGCCGCCGGTCGAGGCGCTCGGCGAGGGCGAGGAACAGCGGCTCGACGTCCTCGGGCCGCCGGGCCGTCCGCAGACCGTCCTTCTCGCGCGCCGGGTCGGCGGCCCAGGCGGCGAAGTCCGGGAACCGCTGGGCCGCGGCGGGCGCCATGTTCGCCAGCCAGCCCCGGGCCACCTTCGCCGGGTCCGGGTCGCCCGTGCTGTCGAGCACCAGCCGGTCGGTGCGCTGCGGGTACTTCTGGGCGTACACGGCCGTCACGTAGGCGCCGTAGGAGGTTCCCCAGGCCGACAGCTTGTCCTCGCCGAGGGCGAGGCGCAGCTGCTCGAGGTCACGGACCTCGTTGGCGGTGCTGTAGCTGCGGACCAGGGCGCCGCCGTTGTCCCGGCATGCCTCTGCGGTCCGGCGGGCGCGGGCCGCGTTGACGGTGACGGAGCCGTCGGCGGCCGGCCAGGACCGCAGGGTGACCAGATGACGGTCCTCGGCGGCGATCCCGCACCCGGCGCGTGAGCTGCCACCGACACCGCGCGGGTCGAACGCCACCAGGTCGTAGGCGTCGCCCAGTTGGGCGCGGAGCGCCTTCGCCGTGCCGGTCAGCCGCTTCACCCCCGAGCCGCCGGGACCGCCGGGGACGACCAGGAGCGTGCCGCGCCGCCGGGACGGGTCGCCGGAGGCCACCCGGGTCACCGCGAGCGTGATCCGGGGACCCGCGGGATCGGCGTGGTCGAGCGGGACGGACAGGTCGGCGCACTCCTGTCCCTCGGGGCCCCCGGACACCGGGCAGGGACGCCAGTCGAGCGGAGCCGGA
>NZ_JACADT010000154.1:0-8556 GCF_013421635.1 Streptomyces sp. UH6
GTCCTCGGTGACCGGTCCCCGCGGCGCGCGGCGGCACGGGTGGGCGGAGCCGGGTGGGTGTGCCCGCCGAGGCGGACCGGCGCGGGCGAGGGCGGCAGGTCAGTCCCCTTCCCGGTGGTCGATCCGCAGGTGCGGATCCCCTTCCGGACCCGGTCCAGCATGCGTCCGGAGGCGAGGTCTTCGCGCGTAACTCCCGGGCGATTTGAACCAGTTGCGCGATGTTCCGGCGCACCTGTCCCGACGCGGGTGTGTCCGCCCCTTGATGGCCGCCGTCCGAATAACGGAACTCCCAGCTCAGCATCACAGTTGCGCATCCATTCCCCGGGAGCTCTGGCGATTCGTCGCCATGGCCATGAAAACTCCCCGCAAGGGTGTGCGCTACGCACCCTTTTGCACGACGGACAGGTCAAGCCGCTACCGCGGCATGTGCGGCCCGGCTACCGCCGGTTGAGAGGGGTCCCTGCCAGATGACGGCACCATTGCACGAGCCGACCGCCGAGGCGGCCCCGAGCGCGGCCGTGGAAGCGGCCGCTGCCAGCAGCGGGACGAAGGCCGTCCAGGGGCGTTCCCTCGGACGGATCGCCTGGGAGCGCCTGAAGCGGGACAAGCTCGCACTGTTCGGCGGCGTCGTCGTGGTGTTGCTGGTGCTCGTGGCGATCTTCGCCCCGCTGATCACCAGCCTGGTCGGACAGGACCCGGACCTGCGGCACGAGGAGCTGATCGACCCGCTGTTCGGCACGCCCGTCGGTTCGCTCGGCGGCGTGAGCGGCGACCACTGGTTCGGCGTCGAGCCGGTCAGCGGCCGCGACATCTTCGCCCGCATCGTCCACGGCGCCCGGGTCTCGCTCCTGGTGGGCTTCGCCTCCGCGCTGGTCGCCGTGGTGCTGGGCACCGTCCTCGGCATCCTGGCCGGCTTCTTCGGCGGCTGGGTCGACGCGCTCATCAGCCGCGTGATGGACGGTCTGCTGGCCTTCCCGCAGCTGCTCTTCACGATCGCCCTGGTCTCCGTGATGCCCAACGACCTGCTGGGTCTCAGCGGCTCCGGCGTCCGGGTGTTCGTGATGATCCTGGTCATCGGTTTCTTCGGCTGGCCCTACGTCGGACGCGTGGTGCGCGGCCAGACGCTCTCCATGCGGGAGCGCGAGTACGTCGAGGCGGCCCGTTCGCTGGGCGCCGGACGGCTCTACATCCTGTTCAAGGAGCTGCTGCCGAACCTGGTGGCGCCGATCATCGTGTACACGACGATGATGATCCCCACCAACATCCTCACCGAGGCGGCCCTCAGCTTCCTGGGCGTGGGCGTGAAGCCGCCCACCTCGTCCTGGGGCCAGATGCTCTCCAGCGCGATCAGCTACTACCAGTCGGACCCCATGTACATGGTCGTCCCCGGTCTGGCGATCTTCATCACCGTCCTTGCCTTCAACCTCTTCGGCGACGGCGTCCGTGACGCCCTCGACCCGAAGGGTTCGCGCTGAGGTACCGAACCCACTGAGCGTCCCGTGGCTCAAGCACACGGGATCTTTCATCAATCCGGAGGATCCGAGATCGTGACTACCCACACCACAGGGCGGCGGAAGCGGGCTCTCGCCGCTGCCGCCGTGGTCGCGGCGCTGCTGTCCACGGCGGCGTGCGGCGGCGGAAGCGACAGCACCGACAAGGCCGGCGGCACCGCCAAGGCCGCGGGCTTCGACGCCGCGAACAACAAGGTCGCCCAGGCCGAACTGGTCGCCAAGGGCGGCGAGCTGAAGTTCGCGGGCGCCCAGGACGCCGACTCGTGGGACACCACGCGTGGCTACTACGGCTTCATGTGGAACTTCGCCCGGTACTACTCCCGCACGCTGGTGACCAACACGCCGGCCCCGGGTGCCGAGGGCGCGGGCATCACGCCGGACCTGGCGACCGCCGCCGCTGAGATCAGCGACGACGGCAAGACCTACAAGTACACCCTCCGGGACGGCGTGACCTGGGAGGATGGCAAGCCCATCACCTCCAAGGACATCAAGTACGGCATCGAGCGCATCTGGGCGCAGGACGTGCTGTCGGGTGGCCCGGTCTACCTGAAGGACGTCCTCGACCCCAAGGGCGAGTACGAGGGCCCGTACAAGGACAAGGACCCGGAGAAGCTCGGCCTCAAGGCGATCGAGACTCCGGACGACAAGACGATCATCTTCAAGCTGCCGGAGGCCAACTCCGACTTCGAGGAGATGCTCGCCATGGTCTCGGCGTCCCCGGTCCGCGCGGACAAGGACACCAAGGCCCAGTACCAGCTGCACCCGTTCTCCTCCGGCCCGTACAAGTTCGAGTCGTACGAGCCCGGCAAGAAGCTGGTCCTGGTCCGCAACGACAAGTGGTCGCAGGAGTCCGACCCGGTCCGCAAGGCCTACCCGGACAAGATCTCGGTGACGTTCTTCTCGGACGCCAACGACATGGACCAGCGCCTGATCAACGGTGACTACCACCTGGACGTCAACCAGACCGGTATGTCCCCGCAGGGCCGCCAGACCGCGCTGCAGGAGCACAAGGGCAACCTGGACAACCCGGTCTCGGGTTACATCCGCTACGCCGTCTTCCCGCAGTCCGTGGCCCCGTTCGACGACGAGCACTGCCGCAAGGCCGTGATCTACGGCGCCGACCACGAGTCGCTGCAGACCGCCCGCGGCGGCCCGATCGCCGGTGGCGACATCGGCACCAACATGCTCCCGCCGTCGGTGCCGGGCGCCGAGGGCCAGAAGTACGACCCGTTCGAGCTCGCCGGTGCGAACAAGAAGGGCAACGCGGAGAAGGCCAAGGAGGAGCTCGAGGCCTGCGGCAAGCCCGACGGCTTCAAGACCCGCATCGCGGTCCGCAACAACAAGCCGGTCGAGGTCGCGACCGCCGAGTCGCTGCAGGCGTCGCTGAAGAAGGTCGGCATCGAGGCCGAGATCGACCAGTACGACGGCTCGCAGACCTCCTCCATCATCGGTAGCCCCGAGAACGTGAAGAAGAAGGGCTACGGCATCATCATCATGGGCTGGGGCCCGGACTTCCCGTCCGTCCAGGGCTACGGTCTGCCGCTGTGGCACAGCGACTACATCCTCGAGAGCGGTAACAACAACTACGCGCTGATCGAGGACAAGGAGGTCGACGGTCTCTTCGACGACTACGTCAAGGAGCTCGACGACGCCAAGAAGGCGGAGATCTCCACCCAGATCAACCACAAGGTCATGGAGGGCGGCTACTACCTGCCGTTCGTCTTCGAGAAGTTCATCAACTGGCGCTCCCCGGAGCTGGCCAACGTGTACACCTCGGACGGCTACAGCGGCATGTACGACTTCGTCAACCTGGGCCTGAAGAAGTAATCCCCTCCGGCACACCCGCCGTACGGCACGAAAGGCAGGTGAAGGCCGGCGCGGCGTGACCGCGGGCCGACCGGGGGACGAACTCCCGCCGCTCACAAGGCGGCTGGGGAACGTCCCCCGGTCCGGCCCGCCGTCCGCGGCGGGCCGAGAGCTGTGCTCGCTTACCTCATCAGGCGGCTCATAGCCGCCGCAGTGATGCTGGTGGTCATCATCGTGGTGGTCTTCGGCATCTTCTTCCTGATCCCCAAGTGGGCCGGCATCGACCCCGCGGCCAACTTCGTGGGCAAGCAGGCGGACCCCGCGGCCATCGAAGCCGTGCGGCAGAAGCTCGGCCTGGCCGAGCCGATCCACTCCCAGGTCTGGGAGTTCTTCAAGGGCATCTTCGCCGGCCGCACCTACGTGGGCGGCGGCGACGTCACCAACTGCGCGGCGCCCTGCTTCGGTTACTCGTTCCGTACCGAGCAGGAGATCTTCCCCGTCCTGATGGACCGCTTCCCGGTGACGCTGGCCCTCGCGCTGGGCGCCGCGCTGCTGTGGCTGCTCCTCGGCGTCTCCGCCGGTGTGCTCTCCGCGCTCAAGCGGGGAAGCATCTGGGACCGCGGCGCCATGGTCATCGCCCTGGGCGGCGTCTCGCTGCCCATCTACTTCACGGGCATGGTGGCGGCGGCGATCTTCATCTACGGACTCGGCTGGATCGACGGCCAGTTCGTGCCGCTGGAGGAGAGCTTCACCGGGTGGCTGGGCGGCCTGATCCTGCCCTGGGTCACCCTGGCCTTCCTCTACGCGGCCATGTACGCCCGGATCACCCGCGCCACCATGCTGGAGGTGCTCGGCGAGGACTACATCCGCACGGCGCGCGCCAAGGGCCTGGCCGAGAAGACCGTGATCGGCAAGCACGCCATGCGTTCCGCCATGACGCCGGTGCTGACCATGCTGGGCATGGACATCGGCGCCCTCATCGGCGGCGCGATCCTCACCGAGACCACCTTCAACCTGCCCGGGCTGGGCCAGGCCGTCCTCCAGGCGATCCGCACCCAGGACCTGCCCGTCATCCTGGGCGTCGTGCTGATCACCTCCATCGCGGTGATCGTCGCCAACCTCGTGGTGGACGTCCTCTACTCCGCGATCGACCCCCGGGTGAGGCTCGCATGACCGACATCAGCAAGAACGCCGGCTCCACGAACGAACGCGGCACGGCCGTGGGCGAGCCGGTCCTGGGCCGCCCGGCCGGCGGCGGCGAGGCCTTCCTCGACGTCCGCGACCTCAAGGTCCACTTCCCCACCGACGACGGCCTGGTCAAGTCCGTCGACGGGCTCAGCTTCCAGCTCGAGCGGGGCAAGACCCTCGGCATCGTGGGCGAGTCGGGTTCCGGCAAGTCGGTCACCTCGCTCGGCATCATGGGCCTGCACACCGCCGGTCAGTACGGCAAGCGCAAGGCCAGGATCTCCGGCGAGATCTGGCTGAACGGCACCGAACTGCTCTCCGCCGACCCCGACCACGTGCGCAAGCTGCGCGGCCGGGACATGGCGATGATCTTCCAGGACCCGCTCTCCGCGCTGCACCCGTACTACACGATCGGGCAGCAGATCGTGGAGGCGTACCGCATCCACCACGACGTGGACAAGAAGACGGCGAAGCGCCGCGCGGTCGAGATGCTCGACCGCGTGGGCATCCCGCAGCCGGACAAGCGGGTGGACAGCTACCCGCACGAGTTCTCCGGCGGCATGCGCCAGCGCGCCATGATCGCGATGTCCCTGGTCAACAACCCCGAGCTGCTGATCGCCGACGAGCCGACGACCGCGCTGGACGTGACCGTCCAGGCGCAGATCCTCGACCTCATCCGCGACCTCCAGAAGGAGTTCGGCTCCGCGGTCATCGTCATCACCCACGACCTGGGCGTCGTCGCCGAACTAGCCGACGACATCCTGGTGATGTACGGCGGCCGCTGCGTCGAGCGCGGTCCGGCCGAGAAGGTCTTCTACGAGCCCCGCCACCCCTACACCTGGGGTCTGCTCGGCTCGATGCCGCGGCTGGACCGTGAGCAGCAGGAGCGTCTCGTCCCGGTCAAGGGCTCCCCGCCGTCGCTGATCAACCTCCCGTCCGGCTGCGCCTTCAACCCGCGCTGCCCGTACGCGGACATCCCGAAGGACGACGTCACCCGCACGGTCCGGCCGGAGCTGACCGAGGTCGGCAGCCGTCACTGGGCCGCCTGCCACATGGGCCAGGAGCAGCGGGAGCGTATCTGGACCGAAGAGATTGCGCCGAAGCTGTGAGCGAGAACCGAGAGAACCGTACGGGCCCCGTGGGTTCCGGGGAGACCGCCGACGGCGAGATCCTGCTGAAGGTCACCGGGCTCCAGAAGCACTTCCCGATCCGCAGCGGCCTGCTGAAGCGGCAGACCGGGGCGGTCCGCGCCGTCGACGGCCTGGACTTCGAGGTCCGCCGGGGCGAGACGCTGGGCGTCGTCGGCGAGTCCGGCTGCGGCAAGTCGACCATGGGCCGGCTGATCACCCGCCTGCTGGAGCCGACCGGCGGCACGGTCGAGTTCGAGGGCAAGGACATCACGCACCTCGGCGTGGGCGGCATGCGGCCGCTCCGGCGTGACGTGCAGATGATCTTCCAGGACCCTTACTCGTCGCTGAACCCGCGCCACACCATCGGCACGATCGTCGGCGCCCCCTTCAAGCTCCAGGGCGTCACGCCCGAGGGCGGTGTGAAGAAGGAGGTCCAGCGGCTGCTGGAGGTCGTGGGCCTCAACCCCGAGCACTACAACCGCTACCCGCACGAGTTCTCCGGCGGCCAGCGCCAGCGCATCGGCATCGCCCGCGCGCTCGCGCTCAAGCCGAAGCTGGTCGTCGCGGACGAGCCGGTCTCCGCGCTCGACGTGTCCATCCAGGCGCAGGTGGTCAACCTGCTGGACGACCTCCAGCAGGAGCTCGGGCTCACCTACGTGATCATCGCGCACGACCTGTCGGTGGTCCGGCACGTCTCCGACCGGATCGCGGTGATGTACCTCGGCAAGATCGTCGAGCTGGCGGACCGGAACTCGCTGTACCGGTCGCCGATGCACCCGTACACCAAGGCGCTGATGTCGGCGGTGCCGATCCCGGACCCGTCGCGCAAGGCGGCCAAGAGCGAGCGGATCCTGCTCCAGGGCGACGTCCCCTCGCCGATCGCCCCGCCGAGCGGCTGCCGGTTCCACACCCGGTGCTGGAAGGCGACCGAGGTGTGCCGCACGACCGAGCCGCCGCTGCTGGAGCTGCGGCCCGGGCAGCGGGTGGCGTGCCACCACCCGGAGAACTTCGAGGACCAGGCGCCGCAGGACACCGTGCTGCTCTCCGCGGCCAAGGAGGCGGCCGAGCTGGTGCCGGACGCCGTCCTGGAGGAGTCCACCTCGGCCGCGGTCGTGGCCGAGCGGGAATCCGGCACGGGCGAGGGCTCCGAGGGCTCGGCCGGCTCGGGCGAGGGCTCCGGCGAGGCTGTCACCCAGGAGTGACTCCCGGCGGTCGAGGGGGGCGGCGTCCAGCGGGGCGCCGCCCCCCTCGACCGTCGACGTGATGCAATGAACTCCAGGCATCTCGCATGCTGGACCTTTTATTGCAAGGGTTCTGCCGGGTTCCCGGCACAATATTGAGGTGTCTCCCCAACTGTTCAGCCCGGGTGTTCAGCACACGCTCGAACTGGTCGGCATCTTCGTCTTCGCCATCTCCGGCGCGCTGCTCGCCGTGCGCAAGAACTTCGACGTCTTCGGCATGGCCGTGCTCGCCGAGGTCACCGCGCTCGGCGGCGGTCTCCTGCGCGACGTGGTGATCGGCGCCGTGCCGCCGGTCGCCTTCACCGACCTCGGGTACTTCCTCACCCCGCTCGCGGCCACCGCCCTGGTCTTCTTCCTCCACCCGCAGGTGGAGCGCATCCAGACGGCGGTGAACGTCTTCGACGCGGCCGGCCTCGGCCTGTTCTGCGTGGCCGGCACCCTCAAGGCGTACGAGTACGGCCTGGGACTCACCGCCTCCGCCACGCTGGGCATGGCGACCGCCGTCGGCGGCGGCGTGCTGAGGGACATGCTCGCCAACGAGGTGCCCTCGCTGCTGCGCTGGGACCGCGACCTCTACGCGGTGCCCGCCATCGTCGGCTCGGCGATGGCCGCGATCTGTATCAAGCTGGACGCGCTCACCCCCGCGACCCTGGGCCTGGCCGTCATGGTGGCCTTCGTGCTGCGCCTGCTCGCCATGCGGTTCCACTGGCGCGCCCCGCGTGCCTGGCACCGGCGTTCGACGGTCAAGGAGGTGCGGCCGGAGGAGGTCGCGGTGTGAGGTGGGCCACTGTGGGCGGCTAGAAAGCTACCGCTTAGTAACGTGCGTTGTATCGTTCTCCCATGGCAGAAGCAGCCTCCGCCCAGGCGACCCGGGCCACGATCGGTGACAGCGAGTTCGACCGGGACAGCACGGTCACCCGCCGCGAGCCCGGCGTGTACGACATCGACCTCTCCGCCGACTGGACGATCTTCAACGCGGTCAACGGCGGATTCCTGCTGGCCGTGGCGGCCCGCGCCCTCTCCGACGCGCTGCCGCACGAGGACCCGTTCTCCATCACGGCCCACTACCTGACCGCCTCCACGCCCGGCCCGGCCGTGGTGCGCACGTCCGTGGTCCGCACCGGCCGCACCCTCTCCACCGGCCAGGCGTCGATCCTCCAGGAGGACGCGGACGGCAACGAGGTCGAGCGGATCCGGGTCCTCGCCTCCTACGGCGACCTCGGCTCGCTGCCCGACGACGTCCGGACCAGCGCCGTTCCGCCGCAGTTCCCGCCGATCGAGCAGTGCTTCGGGCCGGACGACTCGCCGGAACCGCTGCCGGGCGCGTCCGCCATCACGGACCGCCTGTTCATGAAGCTGGACCCGGCCACCCTGGGCTGGGCGCTGGGCACGCCCTCCGGCAAGGGAGAGGTGCGCGGCTGGTTCGGGCTCGCCGACGGGCGGGACGCCGACCCGTTCTCGCTCCTGCTGACCGTGGACGCGCTGCCGCCGACCGCGTTCGACCTGGGGATCAAGGGATGGGTGCCGACCGTGGAGCTCACCGCCCACATCCGGTGCCGCCCGGCCCCCGGCCCGCTGCGGGTCTCCATCACCACGCGCAACCTCGCCGGCGGCTTCCTCGAGGAGGACTGCGAGGTCTGGGACACCGCCGGCCGCCTCGTCGCCCAGTCCCGGCAGCTCGCA
>NZ_JACADT010000155.1:0-8553 GCF_013421635.1 Streptomyces sp. UH6
GGCGCCCATGTGCCGGTCCCACGCGTCCAGTTCACGCCGCAGGGACGCGGCCTCCGGCGACAGCCCGGCCAACGGCTCGACCAGCCGCGCGATCAGCACCGACGCACCCGGCGAGAACGTATCCGTGTGCACGGCGGTGATGTCGGCGGGAGACCAGCGCGGCCGGGAGTCCAGGAGTTCGGCGATCCTGCGCGCCCGGTGCGCGGCAGCGAACTCCGACCCCAGTGGCGTGGCGACACCCCGGGCGTTGGCCATCACCGCCCGGCCGTCGGACACCTCACCACGCGGCATCGCCTCCCACTCCCCCGACCAGGCCGCGGCCGGGTCCCAGGCATCGACGAGCCCCCGGCGGTTGGCGTCGGGGCGGACCGGGACCGCTCCGGCGACCCGGTGCAGCAGGCCGCCCGCAGTGTCCGCGGCCATCACCACGTTGACCGGCTCCACCCACTCGTCCAACGCCGCGTCGACGTCCGCGACGGTCCTGGCCCGCAGGAGTGCGGGCAGGGCGTCGAAGCCGAGCGAGCCGAGCACTCTCGCGGGCAGGCGCAGGGCGAGTGCGGTCCCGCGGTCGCTCGCGTCCGCCTCGGCCGCGTCCGTCTCCGCCTCGCTGGCGTCCGTCTCGACCTCGGCCTCCTCGGCCGTGTCCGGAATCGGCCCCTGGACCACGACGGGTCCCCGGGCGGTTTCCACGATCTCGGCCTCGACCGGATCGCCCCCGGCGACCAGGAAGGTTTCGGTGCGGGCATCGGCAGGCTCCCAGCCGTCCGGTCCCCACGCCTCCACCGCAGGCGTCCCGTCCGGTCGCCGGGTCCGGCGTAGCCGCTCCCGGTAGAGGTCCTGGTAGTCCGCCATGGCGTTGGTGATGGCCCAGGCGACGTGCCCCGTATGACCGAAGTGCGCGATGCCGGGCACCCCCGGCACCGCGAGACCGACCACGTCGAACTCGGGGCACGCCAGCCGGATCTGCTGGTACACCCCGGGAGCCTCGATGAAGCGGTGGGGGTCGCCGGCGAGCAGGGGCGCGCCCGTGGTGGTGCGTTGCGGGGTGAGGAGCCAGCCGTTGCTGCCCGCGGTGCCCGGGCCGTCGGTCGCGAAGGACGCCACCGCGTCGGGGCCGAGCGCCGAACCGACACGATCGCGCCAGAGTTTCGCGGGAAAGCCGGCGAAGAGGAGGTGGTGGGAGAGCCACACCGCCAGCGGTACCCAGGGCTCCCAGGCGCCCGGACGCAGACCGGCGTGGTCGAACTCGGGCGCGCGGCGGGCCGCCTCGGGCAACGCGGAATCCACTCCCTCGGCATACGCGCGGACCCAGGCCGCGGTGCCGTCGTCCAGCGCCTCGTAGCACCGCCGGGCGGTGTCGGCCAGTCGGGCGCGACGGGCGAGGACGTCCCACGACAGGTGCTCGGGGCCGAGGAAGGAGGCCGAGCTGCCCAGTGCCCTGTGCCGCTCGACCTCGATCTGCCAGCCGCGGTCGCGTGCGGTCACCACACCCTGGGCCCGGGCGAGCTCGAGGGCGTCGGGGGCCCACACGTGAGGGATGCCGTACGGGTCACGGTGGATGCGGTGGCGGGCTCTGGGCAAGCCGGGCTCCTCGGATTGCGGCTGCTGACGGGAAGTCAAGTGGCGCTGTCGGCCGTCGGCTTGAGGCAGGTCGGGGGTTCGAGCCGATGCCGGACGCACCGTTGACATGGGATTAGGTGAGCCTAACCTTAACCCTGCGGCCAGGGTGACGCGACACCGCCGGGGTGACGAGCCGAGGCGATGTCGACAAGTGAAGCCGAGCATGCTTAGGTAAGCCTTGCCTAAAAAGCGTCTCCGCTGTCCCCCACCAGAAGGCTGACATGACCATCGACGGCAAGACTGTCCCGGCGCAGCGCTCCGTCGCCTCGCCGAGCGCCGAGGCCCGGCGGCACCTCTTCGGTGAGCCGACCGCGGGCGCCTACCGTGAGGCGCTGCTCCTGGGCGCGGACGCGGTGGCATCCCGCGTGACCGGCGTCAAGGGACCGTTCACCGGCATCAGCCCGGACGCGCTCGCGCCCGAGGTCGAGCAGGTCGATCTGGACCGGCCGCTCGGCGACTCGGCCGCGGCGCTCGCCGAGTTGGAGCGGCTCTACCTCCGTGACGCCGTCTACTTCCACCACCCGCGCTATCTCGCCCATCTCAACTGCCCCGTCGTGATCCCGGCCCTGCTCGGCGAAGCGGTGCTCAGCGCGGTCAACTCCTCCATGGACACCTGGGACCAGAGCGCCGGCGCCACCCTGATCGAGCGCCGCCTGATCGACTGGACCGCGGGGCGGATCGGCTTCGGCCTGGACGCGGACGGGATCTTCACCAGCGGCGGCACGCAGTCCAACCTGCACGCGCTGGTGCTGGCCCGCGAGGAGGCGTTCGCCCGCGCCGGGGCACGCACGTCCGAGGCCCGTCAGGCCCTGCTGCCGCGGCTGCGGGTGCTCGCCTCCGACGCCGCCCACTTCAGCGTCAGCAAGTCCGCCAAGATGCTCGGCCTGCCGATGGAGGCGGTGGTGGGCGTGGCCACCACCGCCGACCGGCGGATGGACGTCGCGTCGCTGCGCCGGGAGTGCGACCGTCTGCGCGCCGAGGGGCTGACGGTGATGGCCGTGGTGGCCACCGCGGGCACCACCGACTTCGGCAGCATCGATCCGCTCGCGGAGGTCGCGGACGTCTGCGAGGCGGAGGCCACGTGGCTCCACGTGGACGCCGCCTACGGCTGCGGCCTGCTGGTCTCCCCGACCCGGCGGCACCTGCTCGAGGGCGTCGAGCGCGCCGACTCGGTGACCGTGGACTTCCACAAGTCCTTCTTCCAGCCGGTGAGTTCCAGCGCGGTGGTGGTCCGGGACAGCCGGATGATGTCGCACGCGACCTACTACGCCGACTACCTGAACCCCGCCCGAATGGCCGAGCGCCGGATCCCCAACCAGGTGGACAAGTCGCTGCAGACCACGCGCCGCTTCGACGCGCTGAAGCTGTGGATGACACTGCGCGTGATGGGCGCCGACGGTGTGGGCGTCCTCTTCGACGAGGTGGTGGACCTGGCCGGCGCCGTGCACGACATGCTCGCCGACGACCCCCGGTTCGAGGTGGTCGGCCGCTCCCAGCTCTCCACCGTCGTCTTCCGCTACCTCCCCGCCGCGCAGGACGCGCATCTCGCCGACGACGCCAACCTGCACGCCCGGGAGGCGCTCGCCGCCTCGGGCGAGGGCATGGTCGCGGGCACCAAGGTGGACGGGCGGCACTTCCTGAAGTGCACGTTCCTCAACCCCAGCACCACCCCGGGCGACGTCGCCCATGTCCTCGACCTGCTGGCGGCGCACGCTGCCGACTTCGTCGAGGCCGCTCCCCGACTCAAGGCCGCGGACGGCGTCGCCTGACCGCGCCCCTTCCGCCCGGCCCGGCCCCGGCCCGGACGGAAGGGACCCGCGCGCCGAAACCGCCCCCACCACAGTGCTTCTGGAGACACGCATGACCCAGCCCGCAACCGAGCCCGTCCACGACTTCGTCGCGGTCGGCCTGGGCCCGTACAACCTGGGCCTGGCCTGCCTCACCGCGCCGTTGGACGACCTCGACGGCGTCTTCCTGGAGAGCCGGGAGCAGTTCGACTGGCACCCCGGGATGCTGCTCGACTTCGCGACGCTGCAGACGCCCTTCATGGCCGACCTGGTCAGTCTCGCCGACCCGACGTCGCCCTTCTCCTTCCTCCAGTACCTCAAGGAGAAGGGACGGCTCTACCCGTTCTACATACGCGAGAACTTCTACCCGGTGCGCGCCGAGTACAACGACTACTGCCGCTGGGCGGCCGCGCAGCTCCCGTCCGTGCGGTTCGGCCACCAGGTGGAGACGGTCGAGTTCGACGAGGCGGAAGGGGTGTACGTCGTCACCTCCTCGCGGCGGGGAGCCGGGGACCAGGTCCGGCACCGTGGCCGGCACCTGGTGCTCGGCACGGGAACGCCTCCGCACCTGCCGCCCGCCTGCCGCGACCTGCCGGGTGACGCCGTCCACAACTCCCTCTACCTCCAGCACAAGAGCGTGCTGCAGGCCAAGGAGTCGGTGACCGTGGTCGGCTCCGGCCAGAGTGCGGCCGAGATCTACTACGACCTGCTCGGTGACATCGACACCTACGGCTACCGGCTCAACTGGGTGACCCGCTCCCCGCGTTTCTTCCCGCTGGAGTACACCAAGCTCACCCTCGAGATGACCTCGCCCGAGTACGTGGACTACTTCCACGCGCTCCCCGAGGCGACCCGCTACCGGCTGGAGTCGGAGCAGAAGGGGCTCAGCAAGGGCATCGACGCCGAGCTGATCAACAACATCTTCGACCTGCTCTACCAGAAGAGCGTGCACGGCCCGGTGCCCACCCGGCTGTTCACCAACACCGCGCTGCGCACCGCCCGTCACGACGGGGCCACGGACCGGTACGAGCTCGGGCTGCACCACGACGAGCAGGACCGGGACTTCACCCTCCTCACCCACGGGCTGGTGCTGGCCACCGGCTACGCCTACCGGCCGCCCGCCTTCCTGGAACCGGTCCGCGACCGGCTGCTGTGGGACGGCCGCGGACGTCTGGAGGTGGCCCGCAACTACAGCGTCGACGTCACCGGCCGGGGCGTCTTCCTTCAGAACGGCGCCACCCACGCGCACAGCGTGACCTCGCCCGACCTCGGCATGGGCCCCTACCGCAACAGCTGGATCATCCGCGAGATCACGGGCCGCGAGGTCTACCCGATCGAGAAGTCCATCGCGTTCCAGGAGTTCGGCGCGCCCGAGGGCGTGGTGTCGTGACCCGCCCCGCGACCCCCGCTCTCTACTCCCGGCCCACGCCCCTGGGCACGATGTCGCTGCATCCGCTGGACCCGGCCCGGGAGGCCGCCCTGCTGCACGCCTGGGTCACCGACCCGAAGGCCGCGTACTGGATGATGGGGGGTCTCAGCACCGCCGAGGTCGTCGAGGCCTACGACGCGATCGTCCGTCACCCCCACCACGACGCCTTCCTCGGCGCCCTGGACGGCGAGCCGTGCTTCCTGGTGGAGCGTTACGACCCGGCGCGGGTGGAGCTGGCCGGGCTGTACGAGGCGCGCCCGGGGGACGTCGGCATGCACTTCCTGTGCGCGCCCGCCGGCTCGCCCCGCCACGGATTCACCCGTGCCGTCATCACCACCGTGATGGCCTTCCTCTTCGACGACCCCTCGGCGCACCGCGTCGTCGTCGAGCCGGACGTCCGCAACACCGCCGTCCACGCCCTCAACGCCTTCGTCGGTTTCGTCCCCGAAGGCCCGCTCGTCAAGCCCGAGAAGACCGCCCTGCTCAGCTTCTGCACCAGGGAACAGTTCACGGCCGCCACCGAAGGAGCCGACGCATGACCGCCGCCCCGCCCCACCGGGCCGCCACCATCGCCCTGGACCAGGTGGCCCACCTGCGCCCCGAGCTGTGGGCGGCCGCCAACCGGGCGCTGGTCCGCAAGGCGCTCGCGGAGTTCGCCCACGAGCGGCTGCTGACGCCGGAGCCCGCCGGCGACGGACGGTACACCGTGCGGTCCGACGACGGCGCCACGGAGTACCGTTTCGCCGCCCGGACGATGTCCCTGGACCACTGGCAGATCGACGCCGGCTCCGTCACCCGGTGGCGCTCCGGTTCCCAGGCACCGCTGGACGCCCTGGAACTGGTCCTCGAGCTGCGCGCCACGCTGGGTCTGAGCGACGAGGTGCTGCCCGTCTACCTCGAGGAGCTCAGCTCCACTCTCTCGTCGACCGCCTACAAGCTCTCCCGGCCCGCGCCAGCCGCGGACGAACTGGTGACGGCCGACTTCCAGACCGTCGAGGCGAGCATGACCGAGGGGCACCCCGGCTTCGTCGCCAACAACGGCCGGATCGGCTTCGACATCGCGGAGTTCCACTCCTACGCCCCCGAGGCCGCGGCGCCGGTCCGCCTGATGTGGCTCGCCGCGCACCGCGACCGCGCCACCTTCACCTCCTGCGCGGACATCGACTACGACACCCTGATCGCGCAGGAGCTGGGCGCCGAGGAGCGGGCGCGGCTCGAGGGGGTGCTCACCGGCCTCGGGCTCGACCCGGCGGACTACCTGCTCTTCCCGGCGCACCCCTGGCAGTGGACCAACAAGCTGGCGGTCACCTTCGCCGGGGAGATCGCCACCCGCCACCTGGTGCCGCTCGGCGAGAGCGAGGACCTCTACCAGGCGCAGCAGTCCATCCGTACGTTCTTCAACACCAGCCGCCCCGACCGGCACTACGTCAAGACGGCCATGTCCGTCCTCAACATGGGTTTCATGCGGGGTCTCTCGGCCGCCTACATGGAGGCGACGCCGGCCATCAACGACTGGCTGGCCGAACTGATAGCCACCGACCCGGTGTTGAGCGGCACGGGGCTGACCATCATCCGCGAGCACGCCGCCATCGGGTACCGCAACCCGCGGTACGAGGCGGCCACCGACCGTTACTCGCCGTACCGCAAGATGCTGGCGGCGCTGTGGCGGGAGAGCCCGGTGCCCTCGCTGGCGCCGGGCGAGCGGGTGTGCACCATGGCCGCGCTGCTGCACGCCGACCGCGACGGCGGGTCCTTCGCCGCGGCCCTGATCGCCCGCAGCGGCCTGCCCGCGCGGGAGTGGCTGCGGCGCTACCTCGACGCCTACCTCGTGCCGCTGCTGCACAGTTTCTACGCCCACGACCTCGCGTTCATGCCGCACGGGGAGAACGTCATCCTGGTGCTCGACGGCGAGGGCGCGGTGGTGCGCGCGGTGTTCAAGGACATCGCCGAGGAGATCGTGGTCATGAACCCGGAGGCGGACCTGCCGCCGGCCGTGCGACGCGTGCGCGCCGACGTCCCGGAGGACATGCAGCTGCTGTCCATCTTCACCGACGTCTTCGACGGCTTCCTGCGGTACCTGGCCGCGCTGCTCGACGAGGCGGGCACCCTGTCCGAGGACCGTTTCTGGGAGACGGTGGCCGGCTGCGTCGCCGACTACCAGGCCGCGGTCCCCCACCTCGCCGAGCGGTTCCGGCGCCACGATGCGTTCGCGAAGACCTTCGCGCTGTCCTGCCTCAACCGCCTGCAGTTGCGGAACAACCGCCAGATGGTGGACCTCGCCGATCCCTCCGCGGCGCTCCAGCTGGTCGGCGAACTGACCAATCCCATAGCCCGGTTCGCCCCGGTCCGGTGACGGGAAAGACTGCCACGGGGGGCGCCCGCGCGTCCGGCGCCCCCTCGGGACGGGCGGGTGGTCCGGTGCTGCGCGCCGACCGGCGGGCGGTGGTGCTCGGCGTGGTCTGCCTGGTGCAGCTCGTCGTCGTCCTGGACAACTCGGTGCTGACCGTGGCGGTTCCCACGCTCTCGCGGGAGCTGGACGCGGGGATGGCGGCGATCCAGTGGGTGGTGAACGCCTATCCGCTGGCCCAGGCGGGGCTGCTGCTGGCCGCCGGCGCCGCCGCCGACCGCTACGGACGGCGGCGGCTGCTGCTGATCGGGCTGGCCCTGTTCGGCGTGTGCTCCCTGGCGGCCGGTCTGAGCCAGGACGTCGGCCAGCTCGTCGCCGCCCGGGCCGGCATGGGCGTGGGCGGCGCGCTGATCACGTGCACCACCCTCGCGGTGGTCGCCCAGGTCTTCCCCGAGGGTGAGCGCGTCCGGGCCATCGGCATCTGGGCGGCGGTCAACGGTCTCGGCTTCGCGGCCGGGCCGCCGCTCGGCGGGCTGATCCTCTCCCACTTCCCGTGGGGAGCGATCTTCCTGATCAACGTGCCGGTGGCCCTGCTGGGGCTGGCCGCCGCCCGGTGGCTGATTCCCGAGTCGCGGCGTGCCGGGGCGGGTCGGCCCGACGTGCCGGGAGCGGTGCTGTCCGCCGTCGGTGTGGTGGCGCTGGTGCACGCGGTGACCTCCTGGCCGGAGCACGGCGCCGGTTCCCTCCCGGTGCTCGCCGCGACCGCGACCGCGGTGGTGGCGCTGACCGGGCTCGTGGTGTGGGAGCGGCGCTGCGCCGACCCCGTGCTGGCGCCCCAGCTCTTCCGCAACCCCCGGTTCACGGGCGCGGTCACCGGGGTGCTGCTGATCAGTTTCGGCAGCGCGGGAGCGCTGTTCCTGCTGGCGCAGCAGCTCCAGTACGTCCGGGGCTTCTCCGCCCTGGAGGCGGGGCTGTACATGGCGCCCTTCCCGCTGAGTGTCGTGGCGCTCAACGTCCGTTCGCTGGCGCCGAGGATGATCGCCCGGCTGGGCGAGGTCCGTGCCGTGGCTCTCGGCATGGGCCTGCTGGCCGGCGGGTTCGCGGTGGCCGGGGTGCTGGACCGGGGCGGCTACCCGGTGCTGCTGACCGGTCTGCTGCTGATGGGCGTCGGCTGCGCCCTCGCCAATCCGGCCATCGTCGCCGCGGTGATGGGCTCGATCCCGGCGGACCGGGCGGGGTCGGGCGCGGCTGTCGACGGCACCATGGGTGAGGTCGGGGGCAGCCTGGGGGTGGCGGTGCTCGGCGCGGTCGTCAGCAGCCACCTCGCCGCGCAGGAGTCGTGGACCGCCGGTTCGGCGTCGCTGACCGCG
>NZ_JACADT010000156.1:0-8543 GCF_013421635.1 Streptomyces sp. UH6
CGGCACCTCCTCCGGCACCGCAGGGGGCGGGTCCTGTGCGCTGCCCGCCGGGGGCGATGCGGACAACCCCGGAGCCGGCGGATCCGCAGGGGGCGGATCGGGTGCGGCGGCCGCTCCCAGCACCGCCCCCGCCAGGGCGCACAAGGTCCATCCGGCTCGGCCGGCCTGCCGCGTTCGCTTCTCTCGCATGCCCGAACCGTGCCGCGAATCGGCCGGAAACCGGCCACGCCTGTGGAGTACTCGCCGGTTGTGGACGGTGGCGTCACTCGCGGCCCCGGCAGTCCCGTACACTTTCTGAGGCGATCCGGGTCACCGGGTCGACTTCGCACGCCTCGATGAGGACCCCGGCGCAAGCCGGCGGTCCGGGTCGGCGCCCCTCGGTCCTTCATGGCTGGGCGTCGTACGCGGGCGTCAGGCGCGGGAACCGTCCGGTACCCGCGGCACAACCGAGAACCTCAAGGAGAACGGCCATGGCCGTCGTCACGATGCGGGAGCTGCTGGAGAGCGGCGTCCACTTCGGTCACCAGACCCGTCGCTGGAACCCGAAGATGAAGCGCTTCATCTTCACCGAGCGCAACGGCATCTACATCATCGACCTGCTCCAGTCGCTGTCGTACATCGACCGCGCCTACGAGTTCGTCAAGGAGACCGTCGCCCACGGCGGCACGGTCATGTTCGTCGGCACGAAGAAGCAGGCGCAGGAGGCCATCGCCGAGCAGGCGACCCGCGTCGGCATGCCGTACGTCAACCAGCGCTGGCTGGGCGGCATGCTCACCAACTTCTCGACCGTCTACAAGCGTCTGCAGCGCCTCAAGGAGCTCGAGCAGATCGACTTCGAGGACGTCGCCGCGTCCGGTCTGACCAAGAAGGAGCTCCTGGTCCTCTCCCGCGAGAAGGCCAAGCTGGAGAAGACCCTCGGCGGTATCCGCGAGATGCAGAAGGTGCCCAGCGCCGTCTGGATCGTGGACACCAAGAAGGAGCACATCGCGGTCGGCGAGGCCCGGAAGCTCAACATCCCGGTCGTCGCCATCCTCGACACCAACTGCGACCCCGACGAGGTCGACTACAAGATCCCGGGCAACGACGACGCGATCCGCTCCGTCACCCTGCTCACCCGCGTGATCGCCGACGCCGTCGCGGAGGGCCTGATGGCCCGCTCCGGCGCCGCCGAGAACAAGGGCGAGAAGGCCGCCGGCGAGCCGCTGGCCGAGTGGGAGCGCGACCTGCTCGAGGGCGACAAGAAGACCGACGCCGAGGCCGAGAAGCCGGCCGAGGCCCCCGCCGCCGAGGCCCCCGCGGCCGAGGAGGCGCCCGCCGCCGAGGCCGAGAAGCCCGCCGAGGGCGAGCAGGCCTGACGCCCGGTCCCCGGACCGCGAGGTCCGGGGCGGCGATGCCCGTACGGCTGATCGTGTGACCACACGGCGGGCGGCGCCCTCCGCGCCGCCCGCCGTGTCGGTGGATCCGTGATCCATGATCCGCGATCCGTGACCCGCCGTCCGGGCCCGTAGATCTTCCATTCGCACTCGTACTCCGAGAAGAGAAGCACAGACATGGCGAACTACACCGCCGCCGACGTCAAGAAGCTGCGTGAGCTCACCGGCGCCGGCATGATGGACTGCAAGAAGGCCCTGGACGAGGCCGCCGGCGACGTGGACGCGGCCGTCGAGGCGCTCCGCATCAAGGGCCAGAAGGGCGTCGCCAAGCGCGAGGGCCGCTCCGCCGAGAACGGCGCCGTCGTCGAGATCATCGCCGACGACAACTCCGCCGGTGTCATCGTCGAGCTGAAGTGCGAGACGGACTTCGTCGCCAAGGGCGAGAAGTTCCAGGCCGTGGCCAACGCCATCGCCGAGCACATCGTCAAGACCTCCCCGGCGGACATCGACGCCCTGCTCGCCTCCGAGATCGAGGCCGGCAAGACCGTGCAGGCGTTCGTGGACGAGGCCAACGCGAACCTGGGCGAGAAGATCGTCCTGGACCGCTTCGCCCAGTTCAAGGACGGCTACGTCCTGGCGTACATGCACCGCACCATGCCGGACCTGCCCCCGCAGATCGGTGTCCTCGTCGAGCTCGACAAGGAGAACGCCGAGGTCGCGAAGGGCATCGCCCAGCACATCGCCGCGTTCGCGCCGCAGTGGCTCTCCAAGGAGGACGTGCCGGCCGACGTCGTCGACAAGGAGCGTCGCATCGCCGAGGAGACCACCCGCGCCGAGGGCAAGCCCGAGGCCGCGATCGCCAAGATCGTCGAGGGTCGGGTGAACGGCTTCTTCAAGGACGCCACCCTGCTCGGCCAGCCGTACGCGCTGGACAACAAGAAGTCCGTCCAGAAGGTTCTGGACGAGGCCGGTGTCACCCTGAAGCGCTTCGCGCGCATCAAGGTCGGCATCTGAGTCAGTACCGTGATCGGCGGATCCGACCGCTAAGGTCGGAAGCAGTCGTCCGGGTACGCCGCCGCGCACTCGCGCGCGGCGGGCGACAACAGATCTGACGAGGGAGGCCATTGCCGCATGGGATGCGAACCACACCCCACCGGCAATGGCCTTCTTCGTGTGTGTGCACTGCAAACGAAGTGAGACTCCCCATGACCACGAAGGCCGAGAAGAGCGACGACGGCAAAGAACGCGGCCGGTATCTGCTGAAGCTGTCCGGCGAGGCGTTCGCCGGCGGCGGCGGACTCGGCGTCGACCCGGACGTGGTGCATGCCATCGCGCGCGAGATCGCCGCCGTGGTCCGTGACGGAGCGGAGATCGCCGTCGTCATCGGCGGCGGCAACTTCTTCCGCGGCGCGGAGCTGCAGCAGCGCGGCATGGACCGCGCCCGATCCGACTACATGGGCATGCTCGGCACGGTGATGAACTGCCTCGCCCTCCAGGACTTCCTGGAGAAGGAGGGCATCGACTCGCGCGTGCAGACCGCCATCACGATGGGCCAGGTCGCCGAGCCCTACATCCCGCTGAGGGCCGTGCGCCACCTGGAGAAGGGCCGTGTGGTCATCTTCGGCGCCGGTATGGGCATGCCGTACTTCTCCACCGACACCACCGCCGCCCAGCGCGCCCTGGAGATCGACGCCGAGGCCCTGCTGATGGGCAAGAACGGCGTCGACGGGGTCTACGACTCCGACCCCCGCACCAACCCGTCCGCGGTCAAGTTCGACTCGCTGGGCTACGGCGAGGTCATCACCCGCGACCTCAAGGTCGCCGACATGACCGCGATCACGCTGTGCCGCGACAACGACCTGCCGATCCTCGTCTTCGAACTCCTGGCGGAGGGCAATATCGCCAGGGCCGTCAATGGTGAGAAGATCGGCACGCTCGTGGGCGACCCGGGCCGCCGGGACTGACCGGTGTACCAGCCCACCCGGCCGACGCCGGGTGGGCGCCCCGTGCCCCGGTCCGGGCGTGACCTGGCCGGGGGATGGACAATGTCCTGCCGGTCCGGAACCGTGCAGGCAGAAGACGCGACGCAACCGTCCGCCGGCGCGCACAGGAGCGGCGGACGGGCCTACTTCAAGACACGCAGGAGCAAGTGGTGATCGAAGAGACCCTCCTCGAGGCCGAGGAGAAGATGGAGAAGGCCGTCGTGGTCGCCAAGGAGGACTTCGCCGCGATCCGCACCGGCCGTGCGCACCCGGCGATGTTCAACAAGATCGTGGCCGACTACTACGGCGCGCTGACGCCGATCAACCAGCTGGCCTCGTTCTCCGTGCCGGAGCCGCGCATGGCCGTGGTGACCCCGTTCGACAAGACCGCCCTGCGCAACATCGAGCAGGCGATCCGGGACTCCGACCTCGGCGTGAACCCGAGCAACGACGGCAACATCATCCGCGTGACGTTCCCCGAGCTCACCGAGGAGCGCCGCCGCGACTACATCAAGGTCGCCAAGACCAAGGGCGAGGACGCCAAGGTCTCGATCCGTTCCGTGCGCCGCAAGGCCAAGGACGCCATCGACAAGCTGGTGAAGGACGGCGAGGTCGGCGAGGACGAGGGCCGTCGCGCCGAGAAGGAACTCGACGACACCACCGCCAAGTACGTCGCCCAGGTGGACGAGCTGCTCAAGCACAAGGAAGCGGAGCTGCTCGAAGTCTGATGAACGACTCTTCCTGGGGGGCGCCGCCGCAGGCAGGACACGGGTGGCCGTCCGAGCACGAGCAGAGGTATGGAACGCCCGGCGGCCCCGTCCAGGGAGCTGTTCCGACGGGTCCGGCGTACGATGCGCATGCGGCACTCGCGCCGCGTGACGCGTATGCGACGCCGGTGGCGCAGGATGCCTACCGGGATGTCCACAGGTCGCCCGGGGTTCCCGGCGCGGCCGGGATCTCCGGGGCCCCCGGGCCGCACGGTGACCACGGGCAGTCCTACGGCGTGCCCGCGCAGGAGGGCACCGCGTCCGCGCCGCACGGGTCCGTGCGGCATGCGCCCGTGCAGCACGGGGCACCTGTGCAGCGCGGTGCATTCGTGCCGCAGGGTGACGCCGTCCAGCACACCCGCCCGATGCCCGTCGTCAGCGAGAAGCCGCAGGAGCCCATGTCCGACGCCTCCCAGCCCTCCCCGGCCCCTCGCGGGCCGGAGGAACCGCGGCAGCGCAAGAAGAAGAGCGCGGGACGCGACCTGGGCGCCGCGATAGGCGTCGGCGTCGGTCTGGGCGTGCTCGTCCTGGTCGCGCTGTTCGTGGTGAAGGCGGTGTTCGTCGGCGTCGTCGTGGCGGCCGTGGGCGTCGGCCTGTGGGAGCTCACCTCCCGGCTCGCCGAGCGCAAGGGCATCAAGGCGCCGCTGGTGCCGCTGGTCGTCGGCGGTGCGGCGATGGTGATCGCCGGTTACGCGGCGGGGCCGCAGGGGGCCTGGCTGGCGACCGCGTTCACCGCGCTCGCGGTGATGGTGTGGCGGATGACCTCGCCCCCGCAGGACTACCTGCGGGACGTGACCGCCGGCCTGTTCGCCACCTTCTACGTGCCGTTCCTGGCGACGTTCGTCTCCCTGATGCTGGCCGCGGACGACGGTCCGGAGCGGGTGCTGACCTTCGTCCTGCTGACCATCGTCAGCGACACCGGCGCCTACGCCGTGGGATGGCGGTTCGGCACCCACAAGCTGGCACCCCGCATCAGCCCCGGCAAGACCCGGGAGGGCCTGCTGGGCGCCATGGGCTTCTCCATGGTCGCGGGCGTCCTGTGCATGACGCTCCTGGTGGACGGCGGCGCCTGGTGGCAGGGCCTGCTGATGGGCCTCGCCGTCGCGGTCAGCGCCACACTGGGCGACCTCGGCGAGTCGATGATCAAGCGGGACCTGGGCATCAAGGACATGGGCGCGCTGCTGCCGGGTCACGGCGGCATCATGGACCGCCTGGACTCCCTGCTCCCCACGGCCCCCGTGGTGTGGCTCCTGCTGGAGATCTTCGTCGGCAGCTGAGCACACCCGACACGCGAAGAAGCCCCGTTCCGCCCCGGCCGCGGTACGGGGCTTCGCCGTCGCCGGGCCCCGCGCGGAGGCGGCCCGGACGTCGCGGAGACGTAGCTCACCGGAGACGGCCCGGGCGGTCCGGCAGGGGCACGGATTCGATCTGCCACACTGGTAACGCCATGCCTAAGCCCGGAGAACTCACTTTCGTCGCCCCGCGCGGAGCCAAGAAGCCGCCGCGGCACCTCGCCGACCTCACGCCCGCCGAGCGCAAGGAAGCGGTGGCCGCGATCGGCGAGAAGCCGTTCCGCGCCAAGCAGCTCTCGACGCACTACTTCGCGCGGTACGCGCACGACCCGGAGCAGTGGACGGACATCCCCGCCGCCTCGCGGGCCAAGCTCCAGGAGGCGCTGCTTCCGGAGCTGATGACGCCGCTGCGGCACCTGTCCACCGACGAGGGCGCCACCCGCAAGACGCTCTGGAAGATGTTCGACGGCACGCTCGTCGAGTCGGTGCTGATGCGCTACCCGGACCGGGTGACCATGTGCATCAGCTCCCAGGCCGGCTGCGGCATGAACTGCCCGTTCTGCGCCACCGGCCAGGCGGGGCTGGAGCGGAACCTGTCCACCGCGGAGATCGTCCACCAGATCGTGGACGGCATGCGGGCCCTGCGCGACGGGGAGATCCCCGGCGGCCCCGCGCGGCTCAGCAACATCGTGTTCATGGGCATGGGCGAGCCGCTCGCCAACTACAACCGGGTGGTCGGCGCCATCCGCCGGCTCACCGACCCGGAGCCCGACGGGCTGGGCCTCTCCCAGCGCGGCATCACCGTCTCCACGGTCGGCCTGGTGCCCGCCATCAACCGGTTCTCCGACGAGGGCTTCAAGTGCCGCCTGGCGATCTCGCTGCACGCCCCGGACGACGAGCTGCGCGACACCCTGGTCCCGGTGAACACGCGCTGGAAGGTGCGTGAGGTGCTGGACGCGGGCTGGGAGTACGCCGAGAGGTCCGGGCGGCGCCTGTCCATCGAGTACGCGCTGATCCGCGACATCAACGACCAGGCGTGGCGCGGCGACCGGCTGGGCCGGCTGCTCAAGGGCAGGCCCGCGCACGTCAACCTGATCCCGCTGAACCCGACGCCGGGCTCCAAGTGGACCGCCTCGCGGCCCGAGGACGAGAAGGCGTTCGTCGAGGCGATCGCGGCGCACGGGGTGCCCGTGACGGTCCGCGACACCCGAGGTCAGGAGATCGACGGGGCCTGTGGTCAGCTGGCCGCCACCGAGCGGTAATCTGACCCCGGCGTACGCGGCACCCACCGTCGTACGCAACACCTACATACGCATAGTGATATCCGACAGGGGAGCGCTGCAGCGCTGAGAGTGCGGTACCGACCGCAGACCCTCTGAACCTCGCCCAGGTCATTCTGGGTAGGGAGTTCGGTCAACTCGAGCTGTTGCGCCCTGCCCGGGGACCGTTGAGGTCCCCGGGCAGGGCCGCGTCTCTTCCTGGTCAGCCAGGAGGAAATACCGTGCACATCCGCCAGAAGCCCGCCGCCGCGACGGCGGCCGTCCTCGCCCTCGCCCTCTCCGCGTGCGGCTCCGGTGGTTCCGGGGACGACCCGCAGGCGTCCGGGGGGAAGACCGTCACCCTGGTCAGCCACGACTCGTGGGCCGCCTCCAAGGAGGTGATCGCCGCCTTCGAGAAGGAGAGCGGGTTCAAGGTCAAGGTCCTGGAGGACGGCGACGCCGGACAGGCGCTCAACAAGGCCGTGCTCACCAAGGACCACCCGCAGGGCGACGTCCTGTTCGGCGTGGACAACACGCTGCTCTCGCGCGCCCTCGACAACGAGGTCTTCGAGCCCTACCGGGCCGGGGAGTCGGCGAAGATCGGCGAGGAGTTCAAGGTCGAGGGCGACGCCGCCACCCCGGTCACCACCGGCGACGTCTGCGTCAACTACGACAAGGCGTACTTCGAGAAGAAGGGCATCCAGCCGCCGAAGACCCTCGGCGACCTGATCAAGCCCGAGTACAAGAACCTGCTGGTCACCGAGAACGCCGGCACGTCCTCACCCGGTCTCGGCTTCCTGCTGGGCACCGCCGCCGAGTACGGCGACAAGGGCTGGCAGGACTACTGGAAGAAGCTGAAGGCCAACGGCCTCAAGGTGGTCAGCGGCTGGGAGCAGGCCTACAACGAGGAGTTCTCCGGCTCCGCCGGCGGCAAGCAGGCGGGCGGCGAACGGCCGCTGGTCGTCTCCTACGCCTCCTCCCCGCCCGTCGAGGTGATCTACGCCGACCCGCAGCCCGAGGAGGCGCCCACCGGCGTGGCCACCGGGACCTGCTTCCGCCAGGTCGAGTACGCGGGCCTGCTGAAGAACGCGAAGAACCCCGAGGGCGGCAAGGCACTGCTGGACTTCCTGGTCTCCAAGCCGTTCCAGGAGGATCTGCCGCTCAACATGTTCGTCAACCCGGTCCGCGCGGACGCCGAACTGCCGGAGGCGTTCACCGAGCACGGCGCGGTGGCCGAGGACCCGAAGACGCTGGCGCCCGAGAAGATCGCCGCCAACCGTGACCAGTGGGTCGACGCGTGGACCTCGCTCGTCCTGTGACGACCACCGCCACCCGGGGCAGGCTGCGGAGCGACGCGGCGCGGCTCGGCCTGATGGCCGTGCCGGTCGCGTTCTTCGCGGTCTTCTTCGCCTACCCCGTCGTCGCCATCGTCCTGCGCGGACTGCGCGGCGAGGACGGGGCCTGGCGGCTCGCGGAGGCCGCGCGGACGCTGGCACGGCCGGAGGTCCGCGACGTCCTGTGGTTCACGCTGTGGCAGGCACTGGCCTCGACGGCGCTGACCCTGGTGATCGCGCTGCCCGCCGCCTACGTCTTCGCCCGGCTGCGGTTCCCGGGCCGGGAACTGCTGCGGGCGGTCGTCACCGTGCCGTTCGTGCTGCCGACGGTGGTGGCCGGCGCCGCCTTCCTCGCGGTGATCGGCCGGGGCGGACTCTTCGACGAGCTGTGCGGCGTCCGGCTGGACGGCACCGTGTGGGCGATCCTCCTCGCGCACGTCTTCGTCAACTTCGCGGTGGTCGTGCGCACGGTCGGCGGGCTGTGGGCGCAGCTCGACCCGGGGCAGGAGGAGGCCGCCCGGATGCTCGGCGCCTCG
>NZ_JACADT010000157.1:0-8538 GCF_013421635.1 Streptomyces sp. UH6
GGAACGCCAAGGCCCGGGCCGCGAGCCACCAGGCGGCCGGGAAAGCCGGCGGGAAGTCGGGCGGCGGTCTGCTCGGTGGCATCGCCCGCCGGGTCCGGTCCGGGCGTGACATAGCCATAGCCCGCAACCGCGCGAAGCAGGACCAGCTGGCCCGTGCCTCGGTCGAAGGGAAGCGCGCCATGGTCCGCAAGGCGCCCATCAAGAAGGAGGCGCGGCAGGCACTGCGAAAGTCGGCCGCGCGCTTCCAGCGCCGGCGTCTGCTCGCCGCCCTGCTCGCGCTGCCGCTCGGGGTGCTCGGCTTCCTGACCAGTCCGCTGGGGCGGAAGTTCGGCTGGGCCTGGATGGTCCACCCCGGCCGCCGCCTGTACGCGCGGCTCGTCCGGCAGGCCGCCGACGAGCGGGCGACCCGCGACGCGTCGATCCGCGAGCTGCAGAAGGCGCAGGAGGAGGCGACCGACGCCGAGGCCAGCGACCAGGAAGACGGCGAGTGCGTCGGGGACCGGGTCGAGCGGCCTGCCTCCCGGGTGCCCGCCGCCACCGCATTCGAGGTGAGTGAAGGAGAGAACGTGTCCGGTTTCCGGTTCGAAGAGGCCGCTGCCGAAATGGAGCAGGCCGCGAACACCTACGACCCCGAGAACGCCATGGAGATCCTCGCCATGGTCGAAGGGCTGCCCGCCGCGCTGACCAGCGTGGCGAACGTGATGAAGATCCTGGCCGAGCGTTCCGACTCCGAGTTCCCCCTGGAGAAGGAGGTCGCGGACTGCTTCAACGACATCTTCGGCGCGCTGATGAGCGCCGTGGCGGTCGCCGAGGACATGGGGCCGCTGTTCCGCCAGGTTCACGCGCAGGACATCGCCCGCCACGAGGACCCCCGCAACGGCCCGGACGCCGAGAAGGGTTGGAACGTCTGAGATGAGCACCGCCACCGCCAAGCAGAGCAGTGGCCCGGTGCTGGACTGGGCCGCCGGTCACGGACCTGTGACCGGCGCCCTGTCCGCCACCACCGGGGCCTTCGCCGTCGCCACCGTCGGCGCTGCCACCGCCATGCCGCCAGGCTGGGCCCTCGCCGTCGGAACGGCCGGGGCGCTCGGGCACACCGTCGCCGGACTCCGCCGGCGCAACGCGGGCCGCACGCTGGCCACCTGGGCGTCGTCCTGGCTCGTCGGCGCCGGGTGGACCACCTGGGCCATGACCCACGGTCCGCTCACCTGGACCGCGCTCGGCTCCCTGGCCACAATCGGCGTCGGCATCGGAGCCGCCGCCCGCTCAACGGCCCTCTTCGAGGAGGCCCGCGAGGAGGAGACCGCCGCCGGGCTGGACCGGCAGATCTCGGCTGAACTGTCCTCCGAGCGGCGCGAGATCGCCGCGGAGTGGGTGGAGCGCATCCAGCGGGTCTGCGGAATCACCGTCCGCGTCCTGGCCGTCGAGCAGTGGCCGACCGGGGCCGGGTTCTCTGTCGACGCGGAACTCCCGCCCGGTGGAGCCACCTGGATGAAGATCGCCGCAGAATCACCGCGGCTGTCGGCCGACGCGCGCCTGCCGCACGGCTGCACCGCCACCGCCTCCCCCGGCATCCACCAGGGCCGGGTCATCATCGACGTCACCACCGCCAACGTCCTCGAGGAAGAGCGGACCTACCCGGCGGACTATGGGCCGCTGTCGCTGCTGTCCGGCATCCCGTGGGGGTTCCGCACCAACGCGGAGCCTGCCGTCGCCTACCTGCGGGAGCAGTGCGCCCTGGTCGTCGGCCCGACCGGGTCCGGCAAGACCAACATGGTGCACACCATCCTGGCGGGGTTCGCCCGCGCCGAGGACGTGCTGACCTGGGTCATCGACCTCAACGCCGGAAGCGCCGGCCTCCCCTGGGTGCTGCCCGCGCTCAACGGCGAGATCACCGGCACGAACGGGCCACCGGTACGGCCCGGCGTCGACTGGCTCGCCGGAACGTACGACGAGGCCATGGCCATGCTGGACGTGGCGGTGAAGGTGGCCAAGCACCGCAAGATGGCCTATCAGGACCTGCTCGCCAAGGCCAACACCGATCTCCTGCCCGTCAGTTCGCGGATTCCGCAGATCATGCTGGTCATCGACGAGGGAGCGGAGATCCTCGCGAGCAGCGACCGGCAGATGCGCAAGCTCGCGGAGAAGATCCTGGAGGTCATCCGGATCGCCCGTGCCATGGGCCTGCGCACCGTCCTCACCGCGCTCGGCGCCACAGGCAGCGTGCTCGGCAACCTCATGATCCGCCGGGAAGCCAAGGTGCGCGTCGCCCTGACCGGTGGCGAGACCGAGGGCATGGACCTGGGCAAGATGTTCCCCGGCTCGCGCGGCCTGCGCGTGGACCAAGCCCCGTACAAGGGGGCCGGGTTCATGGGCACCCCTGAGTCCCCCGGCGCTCTGTTCAAGGCGTGGCGGATCCTGCCCAACCAGATCCGCGACATCATCGCCGCCACTTCCGACCGACACCCCTACCTGGACGACGTCTCCGCCAAGGCCGCCGGCCCTTCCTACGCACGCCGCTGGGACGCCGACCGGACCGAGTGGATGCGCACCCACCAGCCCGGTGCCCCGGCCCTGGACACCGAAGCCGCCAAAGGCGGCCTCAACCTGGCCGCCCTCCGCGACCTGGGCGACGGCGGCACCCCGGCCGGAGGCCTTCCCGCGGACGAGCTGGCGCGCAAGTTCCGCGAAGAGATCGACGCCCACTTCGCCACCGCCCCCGACCCACACACCCCTGAGGACGCCACGGCCGTCCCGCCTCGGACGGGCCTGAACCTGTCCGCACTCCGGGGCGAGCGCGAGCAGGACAACCCGGCGCACCGCGCCGCGCTGGCCCTGCTGCTTTCGGCCGGCGCCGAGGGCACCGGAGCCTCCGCGATCGCCCGCGCCCTGGCGGACGAGTACGGGACGACCCGCCAGACCGTCGTCGGCTGGCTCAAGTCCTGGGTCACCGACGGCACCGCAGTCCGGGTCGGAGAGGGCACCAAGGCCCGCTACGTCCACCAACGGCACGCCCCCGAGAAGCCTGCCGAGGGCTGAACGGAGAAGGGGGTGGGGCCATGGATCCCAATTCCAGTCCCGAGCTGGATGCCGGGGACCTTCTATACCCACCCCCCATGGCCGCGAGTCCCTCACGATCTCCGTCCGGCCGAGCAATCCGCACAGTAGCCAGAGCCACTGACAGGCCCCGCGGTGTGAGCGCTTGTCGCCTGTCGGCCATCCCTGCGGGCGCAGTCCTGGGTGGCTCTGGGAAGGCCGGAAACGGCTTGTGACCTGCAAGGCGACAAGTGACAAGACAAGACAAGCGACAAGCCGCACGACAAGCGGACGACAAGCAGCACGACAAGACAGGACCCGAGCAGCGCCCCACCACGGGGTGCTGCCCGGCGTGTTGAAGGGACCCCGTTGTGCACCCCGACACCCCGTACGAGATCACCACCGCCCGCCCGCTGCCGACCGGGCACATGGCCCACGGCCTCGGGTGGGAGCGGTCGCCGATGTTGCCTGAGGAACTGCCGCCCGGCGTTCAGGTGGTCACCCTGCCGAGCGGCATTCGCACCCTCGCGTACACCAAGCAGCCCACCGCCTCAGAGCCGTTCACGGCCGTGCCGTCCGCGCAGCCGATCCCCGCCTGGGCCAAGACGACCGCCTTGCTCGCCCCGACCGTCGGCGGTGGCATCGCCGCCGCCTCCGTCGGTCTCTCCTACGCAGCCCCGGGACTGATCGCCATGAGCCACGCCCTCTGGGCCGCCGCAGCTCTCCTCGTCGCCGCAGCCGTGGCCGTTCCGCTCATCCTGCGCGGCGGCCGGCGCTCCACCGGCCCGGCGCAGATCACCCAGCACATCACCGCAACCGGCCTCTTCGGTAAGGCCAGCGGCACGATCAACCACCACTGAAGGGCCTCAGCAGAGAGCCCTGCGCACAGCGAAGGGCGGCCCTCGTCTCGCCAAAGCCTCGGGCCGCCCTTCCTCACCAGCCATGAGAACTGGAGACCTCCAGCATGCACGACCCGTCCGATGTGTTCACTGCCGACCTGCACTGCCTGCCCCGTCTGGCGTCCGCCCTCGCGGCAGCCGAGAGAGGCTGGCCCGTCCTTCCCCTCCACCCGGGCAGCAAAAGGCCGGCCGGACACCCCGAGCGCAACTGCCCCGGCACCGGGCGGTGCGCGAACGGGCATCTCAAGCCCGAGCAGCGCGCCACACTCGACGTCGACCTCATCCATGCCGCCTGGTCCACCCGCCCGTACAACGTCGGCATCGCCACCGGTCCGGCCGGGCTCCTGGTCGTCGACCTGGATGTGCGGAAGCCGGAAGAACCCGAAGGAGCGCCTGACGGCGCCACTTCCTTCCAGGCGCTCTGCGAGCGCGCCGGGCAGGCCGTCCCGGCCACCTACCGGGTGCGGACCGCGCGAGGCGGGCACCACCTGTACTTCACCGCGCCGTCCGGCACCCGCCTCAAGAACAGCGTGAACCGACTCGGAGCGCACATCGACACCAGGGCCTGGGGCGGATACGTCGTCGCCCCCGGAAGTGTCACGTCGGACGGGCTCTACGAGGTCACCGAGGATCTGCCGGTTGCTCCGCTGCCCGACTGGCTGACCGAACAGCTCACCGCGGCGACCGGCCCCGCCCACATCGCGCCGACGCCCGTACGCGACGGCACCCGGGCCGCCCAGGTCGCCTTGGAGCGGGAGTGCGCCGTCATCGCCGCCGCGTCCGAGGGTGGATCCGAGGGCCGCAACAACACCCTGCACCGAAGCGCCTGCAAGGTCGCCCGCTTCGTCGCCTGGGGCGACCTTCCGCGCCAGACGGCGGAGAAGGCAATCCAGGCGGCGGGGGAAGCTACCGGACTGCCGTCGGCCGAGTGCCGCACGACGATCCGCAGCGCCTTCGACTGGGTCATCGCCCACGCCACCCCGAGGACGGCAGCGTGACCGGCCACCTCGAACCCCTCGCCCTGGACTGCACCACCGGCACCCCAGCCGAGCCGATCCCCGCCACACCGCCTACGGACGCGACGTCCGTAGGCGACTCGGCGAACGCCGCCCGTCAGGGCGTCCCTTCTTCATCCGAAGGCGCCGAGCTGCTGGACCAGGTGGAGGCGTTCCACCGACGCTTCAACGTCTTCCCCACGGAGGCCGCCTACGTCGCGGTCACCCTGTGGGACGCTCACGCCCACCTGCTCGACTGCTTCGACTCCACCCCCCGGCTGGCCTTCCTGTCCCCTGAACCGGGCTCGGGCAAGTCGCGGGCCCTGGAGATCGTGGAGACGCTCACCCCGCGCCCCATGGTGGCCGTCAACGCGACCGCCGCAGCTCTCTTCCGGGCCGTGTCCGGCAGCAACGGCCGGCCGACGATCCTCTTCGACGAGATCGACACCGTCTTCGGCCCGAAGGCCGGTGACAACGAGGAACTGCGCGGCTTCCTCAACGCGGGACACCGACGGTCCGGCGTCACCTACCGCTGCATCGGCGACGGCGGCAACCAGACCGTCCAGGCCTTCCCGTCCTACTGCGCCGTCGCGGTCGCCGGGCTCGGCTCGCTTCCGGACACCATCCTGTCCCGGTCGATCGTGATCCGGATGCGCCGCCGGGCGCGCAACGAACGCGTGGAGCCCTACCGGCAGCGCATCCACGAGAAGCAGGGTCACGCCCTCCGCGACCGACTCGCCGCCTGGGCCGAAGCCATCAAACACCTGGTCGACGGCGTCTTCCCCGAGATGCCGGCGGACGTCACCGACCGCCCGGCCGACGTGTGGGAGCCGCTGCTCGCGGTCGCCGACGCCGCAGGGGGCGACTGGCCGGCCCGGGCCCGAGCCGCCTGCGTCGAGCTGGTCGCCGCGACCAAGCAGGACGACCGCGGCTCGCTAGGCATCCGGCTCCTCACCGATCTCCGCGACCAGGTCCTCAACGGCATCGACCGCCTGCCGACCGTCGCCATCCTCGAACGGCTCCACAGCCTGGACGACGCCCCCTGGGGTGACCTGCTCGGCAGGCCGCTCGACGCCCGCGGCCTCGCCCGCATGCTCCGCGAGTACATGACCAGTGACAACACCCCGGTCACCGCCCGGAACATCAAGTCGGGCGCCGGGGTCCTCAAGGGCTACTACGCGGCGGATCTCACCGACGCGTGGGCGCGCTATTGCCCCCCACCCCCTGAGACTCCGCTACTTCCGCTACCTCCGCTACCGGCCAGCTCAGAAGCCTGCGAACGGTAGCGGCAGCCCCCGATTCCTCCGCTACCTCACTCGTCACACCCGCTACCGGCCCGCGTCCGCACCGCCGGGCCGGTAGCGGCACCCATCCGCTACCGCTACCCCTTGCCGCTACCTCGATCACGGCTCTGACCTGCGTGGTAGCGGAGGTAGCGGAAGTAGCGGACTTCCAGGAAGGGGCCGGGAGGCCCCTCACCTCTTCAGGAGGTACGTCGTGCGCTCGGCCACGTCCACAGCACCCCAAGCCCTCACCATCCCCGAGGTCATGGCCTCTCTGCGCCTCAGCCGCAGCAAGGTCTACGACCTCATCCGCTCTCGCCAGTTGGCGAGCTTCACCGTCGGCCGCGCTCGCCGGGTCACTCCGGAGAGCCTGCGCGACTTCATCCAGGCACAGATCGAGGAGAACGCCGCCTGATGCCCCGCAAGAGAAACCCCAACGGCGCCGGCAGTATCTGGCAGCGCAAGGACGGCCGCTTCGAGGCCCGCGTCTACGTCCCGCAGCCGGACGGCACCCGCAAGCGCAAGACGGTCTACGGAGCGACCTGGGAGGAGTGCGACGAGAAGCGCCAGGAGCTCGTCCGCCGGGACCGCCAGGGCATCCCGACGCCCTCCCGCTCCGCCAAGCTCTCCGAATGGCTGCCGTACTGGCTGGAGGAGTACATCAAGCCCCATCGGAAGCGCACCACGTACGCGAAGTACGAGATGCACGTGCGGCTGTACCTTCTGCCGCTCCTGGGGACCCGTCGCCTGGAGTCGCTCACGACCGCGAACGTCCGGCGGATGCTCGCTGGGGTGACCGAGCAGGCGTCGGCCGCCACCGCCAAGGAGTCCCACAAGGTGTTGCGCACGGCTCTCACGGCGGCGTGCCGCGAGGAGCTGATCAGCCGGAACGTCGTACAGCTCGTGCCAGCGCCTCGGGTCGACTCCCGGGAGCTGCGGCCCTGGACGCTGGACGAGACTCTGACGTTCCTCGAGGCGGCCCGGACCGATCCGCTCTACCCGGCCTTCGTCCTGGCCGTGGCGCTCGGGATGCGGCGCGGCGAGATCCTCGGTCTTCACTGGCAGGACGTGGACCTCGACCGGCGCACCCTGACGGTCCGGACCACGCTGCACAGGGACAACACGGCGCTGTACTTCGACACCACGAAGAACCGGCGCTCACGGGTCATCCCCATCCCGCTGATGTGCGTGGCTCCGCTGCGGTGGCAGCGTCTGCGCCAGGGAACGCAGCGGGCCGCCGCCGGGGAGAGCTGGCCCGTGAGTGACCTGGTCTTCACTACACGGAACGGCCGGCCGATCGAGCCGCGGAACCTCTACCGGTCCTTCCTGCGGATCGCGGAGGCGGCCGGGCTGCCGAAGGTGCGCCTGCACGACACCCGCCACGGCTGTGCCTCGCTGCTCTTCGCGGCCGGCGTAGCGCCGCGGACCGTGATGGAGATCCTCGGGCACTCGCAGATCGCCGTGACGATGAACATCTACACCCACGTCCACGACGACACCCGGCGGGAGGCGATGAGCCACATGGACCGGCTGCTGAAGCGCCGCCGGTAGAGGGGACTGCCGTCAACCGCTGCCGTCAAAGGCCCCCGCGACTGGTACTCGCGGGGGCCTTTTCCCTGGTGCGCGCGGACGGTTTCGAACCGCCGACATCCGCCTTGTAAGGGCGGCGCTCTACCGCTGAGCTACGCGCGCAGGACAATACGGCCGACAGCCTACCTTGCCGCTCGGTCGCTCCCGCAAGCCGTCCGTCCGAGGGGTGAACTGCCGGGCCGTGTGGTGCGTCGACACAGGTGGGAGAATGGCGGGGTCGGCCCGGCGGTGACGGGGAGTGGATGTGTCGGACAAGTCGTGGGCGCACGGGCCGGTCAGGGACGCGGTGGCTCTGATGGCGCTGCCGTGGTTGCTGGCGCCGGTGCTGGCCGCGGCGTTCGCCGGGGGTGGGACGCGGCGCTGGTTCGGCGGGCGGACGGAGGACCGGCGGGCGCAGGCGCAGGAGGCGAAGGACGCGGCGGCGCAGGCGTTCTACGAGCTGGACACCGCGCAGCGGGACCTGCGGCTGACGGTGGAGACGATAAGGGCGGTGGACGACTCGCCCGAGGCGCGTCGGGCGCTGGCCTCGTTCGAGGAGTTCGGGCGGCGGGTCGACGAGGTCAGTCACCGGTACATCGAGGCGATCGACGCGCACGACCTGGACCGGGACGACCTGGACGCGGCCACGGTCGGCCGTGCGCGGGCCGAGCTGAGCCGTGCACGGGACGACCTCGACCAGGTGCGGCGGGACCTGGAGCGGTTCGCCGAGGGGCTCGGGCCGCTGCTGGACAAGGC
>NZ_JACADT010000158.1:0-8532 GCF_013421635.1 Streptomyces sp. UH6
TGCACGGCACCGACGCCATGTATCTGGCACTCGTGCGCCGCCTCGCGTGACGACCGCGCGCGGGGCGCGGCCCGGACCGCGCCCCGCCCGGGTGCCCGGGCGGAAATCAGGAGGTACCCGGATGCCCCCGAACGGTCTGCGCCATGGCAGGCTGTGGGCATGGCCGTGCAGATCAACCCGAGCATCCTCTCCGCCGACTTCGCGCGTCTCGCCGACGAGGCGGAGGCGGTCGCGGGAGCCGACTGGCTCCACGTCGACGTGATGGACAACCACTTCGTGCCCAACCTGACCCTCGGCGTGCCGGTGGTCGAGTCCCTGGCGCGGGCGACCGACACTCCGCTGGACTGTCATCTGATGATCGAGCAGCCGGACCGCTGGGCCCCGCAGTACGTGGAGGCCGGGGCCGGGTCCGTCACCTTCCACGTGGAGGCCGCCGCCGCGCCGGTCCGGCTGGCGCGGGAGATCCGTGCCAAGGGTGCCCGCGCCTCCATGGCACTGCGCCCGGCCACGCCGATCGAGCCCTACGAGGACCTGCTCCCGGAGCTCGACATGCTGCTGATCATGACGGTCGAGCCGGGCTTCGGCGGACAGGCGTTCCTCGACATCATGCTGCCGAAGATCCGCCGCACCCGTGAGCTGATCTCCAAGCACGGCCTCGAGCTGTGGCTGCAGATCGACGGCGGTGTCTCGGCGTCCACCATCGAGCGCTGCGCCGAGGCGGGCGCGGACGTGTTCGTGGCGGGCTCCGCGGTGTACGGCGCCGAGGACCCGGCCGAGGCGGTCCGCGCGCTGCGGGCGAAGGCGGAATCGGCCACCGCCTCCGCGTCCTGGGCGTGCGCCCACTGAGCGAAGGCCGGCGCGCCCCGGGCGGGAGCCAGGCCAACAGAACGTGAACGACGCCCGTAGGGGCGGACCCGTCCTGCCACATCTGCAAGGATGGACGGCAGGTCCAAGATGTGAACAGCAGTGAGGAGAGCGCCGTGTCGGGTATGTCGGCGGGCCGGTCAGCCATGCGGATGGGACCCGCTGAGCTGGTGCAGGCGGCGGCCATGGCCCGCCGCTTCTACCTCGAGGGGAAATCCAAGATCCAGATCGCCGAGGAGTTCGGCGTGAGCCGCTTCAAGGTGGCGCGGGTCCTGGAGACCGCCCTCGAGAGGGACCTCGTGCGGATCGAGATCCGTGTCCCGGCCGAACTGGACGCCGAGCGCTCCGACGCGCTCCGTGCCCGGTACGGCCTGCGGCACGCCGTCGTGGTCGAGTCCCCCGCCGAGGCCCAGGACTCCCCGGACCCGGAGAACCTCGGCGAGGTCGCCGCGGACCTCCTCGGTGAGCTGGTCGACGAGGGGGACGTCCTGGGGCTGGCCTGGGGCCGGTCCACCATCCACATGGCGGTGGCGCTCAACAAGCTGCCGCAGTGCACGGTGGTCCAGCTGACCGGCGTCTACGACGCCGGGACCGCCGAGCGCGGCTCGGTGGAGGCGGTGCGGCGCGCCGCCCAGGTGTCGGGCGGCGACGCCCACCCCATCTACGCGCCGATGCTGCTGCCCGACGCCGCCACCGCGGCCGCGCTGCGCAACCAGACCGGAATCGCCCGGGCCTTCGAGTACTTCGACAAGGTCACCGTCGCCTGTGTCTCGATCGGTTCGTGGGACCCGGGCGTGTCCACGGTGCACGACATGCTCAGCGACGAGGAGCGGGAGCACTACGCCTCGCTGGGCGTCGCGGCGGAGATGTCGGCGCACCTCTTCGACGCACAGGGCCGGCGGGTCGGCCGGGACCTGGGCGAACGGTGCATCACGGTGAAGGCGGAGCAGCTGCGCCGGATCCCCGAGGTGGTCGCCATCGCGGGAGGCGCCCGCAAGGGCGCCGCCATCGACGCGGTGCTCCGGTCCGGCCTGGTGACCAGCCTGGTGACCGACACCTCGGTCGCCGACTACCTGCTGACCGCGGGCCCGGCGCCCACCCCCGCCCTCAACCGGGCGGACCCGGACGGCATGTGACGTCCTCCCCTCCCGTCCGGAGAACCCGGTCGGTGTTCCGACGGCCCGCGCTCCGGCGCGGGCCGTCCGCGTTCTCCGGGGTGGCCGCCGCTACCCCGGCCGCAGCGGATCCATTCCCCCGGCGGCGGGTTGGCGACTTTGGGCCAGCACCGCACGGAAGGCGCATTCCGTTCTTGTGCGGTCATGCACATGATCGAAGAATGGCCCGGTTGCCGGGCCCAAGACTGCCCGGCTCCGGCGTTCCGTCACTCAGCACGACTGCAGCAAGTCGGGGCGGGAGATCCCCGCCGCACGTGGGATGGAGACCTGTTGAGACCGAACCGGAGACCGTTCAGAGCCGCTCTCGTGGCCCTGACGTCCATGGCACTGCTGCCCCTCGGCGCCCTCGCCGCCGCCGCGCCGGCGGCGGCCGCCGACGAGAGCCTGCCGGCCAAGGCGGAGAAGAAGGTCCTCGAGGAGTTCGAGGACGGGGGGAAGACCACCTTCTGGGTGAACCTCGGGCAGGACGCGGACCTGACCAGGGCCAACAGGCTCACCGGCAAGTCCGCCCGCGGCGCCGAGGTGCTGCGCTCCAAGAAGGAGACCGCGAAGGAGAGCCAGGCCGACGTCCTCTCGATCGCCAAGGAGAACGGCGCGGAGGCCCGCTCCTTCTGGATCATCAACACGGTCCAGGTGACCGCCACCGAGGCGGTGGCGAAGAAGATCGCGGAACTGCCCGAGGTCGAGTCGATCCGGGCCGACCGGGAGATCAAGCTCGACGAGCCCATGAAGGGCGAGCGGCAGAACACCGTCTCCGGCGTCGAGTGGAACATCGACGCCGTCAACGCCCCCGACGTCTGGGCGGGCCTCGGGGTCCGCGGCGAGGGCGTCGTCGTCGCCAACGTCGACAGCGGCGTCGACCACACCCACGCGGCCGTGGCCGGCGCCTACCGCGGGAACAACGGCGACGGGACCTTCAGCCACGACTACAACTGGTTCGACCCGGCCGCGGTCTGCGCCGGCGGCAACCCGTGCGACAACAACGGCCACGGCACCCACACCATGGGCACCATGGTCGGCGACGACGGAGGCGCCAACCAGATCGGCGTGGCCCCCGGCGCCACCTGGATAGCCGCCAAGGGCTGCGAGACCAACTCCTGCTCCGACGCCTCCCTGCTGGCCTCCGGCGAGTGGATCGTCGCCCCGACCGACCGCGCCGGCGACAACCCGCGGCCGGACCTGGCGCCCGACGTGGTGAACAACTCCTGGGGCGGCAGCGGCTTCGACAACTGGTACCAGGAGATCGTCGACGCATGGCGCGCCGCGGGCATCTTCCCCGCGTTCTCCAACGGCAACTCCGGATCCTCCTGCAACACCTCGGGCTCGCCGGGCACCTACATCTCCAGCTACTCCACCGGCGCCTTCGACGTGAACGGCACCATCGCCACGTTCTCGTCCCGCGGCCCCGGTGAGGCCGGCACGGTCAAGCCGAACATCGCCGCGCCCGGCGTCAACGTCCGCTCCTCCGTCCCGGGCGGTTACAGCAGCTTCAACGGCACCTCCATGGCCTCCCCGCACACCGCGGGCGCCGTCGCCCTGATCTGGTCGGCCTCGCCCCAGATGCTCGGTGACGTCGAGGCCACCGAGGCCCTGCTCGACCAGACGGCCGTCGACACCGAGAACCTGCAGTGCGGCGGCACCGCCGAACGCAACAACGTGTTCGGCGAGGGCAAGCTCGACGCGCTCGCCGCGGTCGAGAACGCGCCGCGCGGCGCGGTGGGCTCCCTGTCCGGCACCGTGACCTCCGGCGGCGAGCCGGTGGCCGGCGCGCGGATCGTCGTGGACGGACCCATCGACCGCTCCGTCACCTCCGGCGCGGACGGCGGCTACGAGCTGCCCGTCCTGTCGGTCGGCGAGTACACGCTGACCGCCTCGAAGTACGGCTACCTGAACGGCACCGCCCAGGTCACCGTCACCGAGGGGGCCGCCGCCTCCGCCGCGATCGAGATGGACCAGGCCCCGTCCTCCACCGTCTCGGGCACCGTCTCCTCCGCCGAGGGCCCGGTCGCCGGCGCCACCGTCTCCTTCCAGGGCACCCCGGTCTCCGCCACCACGGAGGAGGACGGCACGTACTCCGCCGTCATCCCCGACGGCGACTACACCGTCGAAGCCGTCTCCTCCTCCCTCTGCCTGTCCAGGGCGACCGAGGAGATCACCGTCGGCGACGACCTGACGCTCGACATCACCCTGCCCGCCCGGAAGGACTCCTTCGGCATGGCCTGCTCCACGGGCTCCGCCGACTGGGTCGCCGGCGACACCCCGGTGGCCCTCACCGGCGACGACGCCGCGGCGGCGGTGACCCTGCCGTTCTCCTTCCCGCTGTACGGCACCCGGTACGCCTCCGGTCACCTCAACACCAACGGCGTGCTGACGTTCGGCGGCAGCTCCACCGCCTACTCCAACGTCGCCCTCCCGGCCGCCGCCGCCCCGAACGCGGCCCTCTACCCGTTCTGGGACGACCTGGCGGTCACCGCCGCGGGCTCGGTCCACACCAAGTCCTACGGCGAGGCCCCGAACCGCAAGTTCCTGGTGGAATGGCGCGACGTCGCCCCGCGCGGCACCACCACCTACTTCTCCTTCTCGGTGGAGCTCAGCGAGAGCGGCGACATCACCTACCGGTACAAGGACGTCCCGGAGGGCAACGCCCGCCTCCAGGGCAGCAGCGCCACCGTCGGCATCGAGAACGCCAACGGCACCGTCGCCCTCCAGTACGCGTACAACCAGGCGGTGCTCAAGGACGGGCTGAGCATCACCTTCCGCGACACCAGCGCCCGGATCCAGGGCGTGGTCACCGACGCCAACGACGGCCTGCCCGTCGACGGCGCCACGGTCGAGGCCGGCGGGGTCACCGCGGTCACCGGTGCCACCGGCGGATACACCCTGCGGGTTCCCGAGGGGCGGACCGAGGTCGTCGTCCAGGCTCCCGCCTACGGCGCCTTCGCGAAGACCGTCGAGGTCGGCTCCGGCGAACTGGTCGAGGTCAGCGCCGCCCTCACCACCGGCGACGTCAGCGCCTCCGTCGGGAAGCTCGACGTCGTCGTCCCGCTGGGCGAGGGCCGCGAGCGGAGCCTCACGCTCGGCAACGACGGCTCGGCGACGGACTTCACGGTCACCGAGAACGCGGACTGGCTGACCCTGGACGGCGCCGCCGGCACCCTCGCCGAGGGCGCCCGGGCCGAGGTCGGCCTCGCCGTCTCCACGGAGGGACTGACCGCCGGCCAGGTCTACACGACCGAGGTCACCGTCCACTCGCTCTCCGGCCGGGCCCCCGAGGTCACCGTCCCGGTCACCCTGGTGGTGCCGGGCTACAGCAGGGCGCTCGACGCCGGGGCCGCCACCGCCCCGGGCACGGACTCCGACGGGGCCTCCTGGATCGCGGACCGTGAGTACAGGGACGGCTCCTACGGCTGGGTCGGCAGGTCCACCGTCAGCCGGATCTCCGGCGGCATCGCGGGCACCGAGGACGACGCCCGCTTCGCCACCGCCCGCGAGGGCGCGCTGGAGTACCGCTTCGACGACGTCGTGGACGGCGTCTACGAGATCGAGGTGGACCTCGCGGAGATCGGCGGCAAGGCGCCCGGCAAGCGCGTCTTCGACATCATGGCCGAGGGCAGGACCGTCGTGGACAACGTCGACATCGCCCTGGAGACCGGCCAGCGGACCGCGCTCACCAAGACCTTCCAGGTCACGGTGACCGACGGCCAGCTGAACCTGCGCTTCGTCGCCGGTGAGGGCAAGACGCTCGTCAACGCGCTGAAGGTCACCGAACGCCCCGACCTGAGCTGATGCGACGCCCCTGGGGCCCGTCCCGCCGCAGCCGGCGGCGGGACGGGCCCCAGGGCGTACGCGGTGTGGGAGAGGAGAAAGCGGATGGAAGCACACGGGGGCCACGCCGGAGGCCTGGACTCGCAGATCCTGCGCATGCTGCTCGACGGCTACACCGACACGACGGTCGCCCTGCGCCTGGGCGTCGGGCGGCGGACGGTGCAGCGACGGATCCGGCAGATGATGGACACCGCGGGCGTCAACACCCGCATCCAGCTCGGCTGGCACGCCAGGGAGCACTTCCCGCTCCTCGACCCGTGCCGGCCCGCACCCACTCCTGGTAGGAAGGTACAAGGCTGAGGGACGGGTTCCGGATGATCCGCCTCTGGTTCCCCCGGCCCCCGCCGGGGGAACCTGAAGTACGTGCCTTTTTCCCTCGGCGGTCCACGCCGCAGGGCCGTATCTTGTGTTTTCGGGATGTGCACGTGCGATTCCTCAACGACGTCCAGCCGACGTACGACCTCACCTACGACGACGTCTTCATGGTTCCGAGCCGCTCCTCCGTCGGCTCCCGTCAGGCCGTCGACCTCTCCTCGCCGGACGGCACCGGCACCACGGTTCCGCTGGTCGTCGCCAACATGACCGCCGTCGCCGGCCGCCGCATGGCGGAGACCGTCGCCCGCCGCGGCGGCCTGGTGGTCATCCCCCAGGACATCCCGATCGAGGTCGTCACCGAGGTCGTCGGCTGGGTCAAGAGCCGCCACCTCGTGCTCGACACGCCTATCGTGCTCTCCCCGCACCAGACCGTCGCCGACGCGCTCGCCCTGCTGCCCAAGCGGGCGCACAACGCCGGCGTGGTCGTCGACGCCGAGTACAAGCCGGTCGGCGTGGTCACCGACCGCGACCTCTCCGGCGTCGACCGGTTCACCCAGCTGGCCCAGGTCATGTCCCGTGACCTGCTGCTGCTGGACGCCGACATCGACCCCCGCGAGGCGTTCAACACCCTCGACTCCGCCAACCGCCGCTACGCCCCCGCGGTCGACGCCGAGGGCCGCCTGGCCGGCATCCTCACCCGCAAGGGCGCGCTGCGCGCCACCCTGTACACCCCCGCCGTCGACGGGCAGGGCCGGCTCCGCGTGGCCGCCGCCGTCGGCATCAACGGCGACGTCGCGGGGAAGGCCGCGCAGCTGCTCGAGGCCGGGGTCGACACCCTCGTCATCGACACCGCGCACGGCCACCAGGAGTCGATGATCGGCGCCGTCCGCACCGTCCGGGCCCTCGACCCGAAGGTGCCGGTCGTCGCCGGCAACGTCGTCTCCGCGCAGGGCGTGCGCGACCTGATCGAGGCGGGCGCCGACATCGTGAAGGTGGGCGTCGGCCCGGGCGCCATGTGCACCACCCGGATGATGACCGGCGTGGGCCGCCCGCAGTTCTCCGCCGTCCTGGAGTGCGCCGCCGAGGCGCGCAGGCACGGCAAGCACGTCTGGGCCGACGGCGGCGTCCGCCACCCGCGCGACGTGGCGATGGCCCTCGCGGCCGGCGCGTCCAACGTGATGGTCGGCTCCTGGTTCGCCGGCACCTACGAGTCCCCCGGCGACCTCCAGCAGGCCCCCGACGGGCGGCTCTACAAGGAGTCCTTCGGCATGGCCTCGGCCCGCGCGGTGGCCAACCGCACCTCCGAGGAGTCCGCCTACGACCGCGCCCGCAAGGGCCTGTTCGAGGAGGGCATCTCCACCTCGCGGATGTTCCTCGACCCGGCGCGGCCGGGCGTGGAGGACCTCCTCGACTCGGTCGTCGCGGGCGTCCGCTCCTCCTGCACCTACGCGGGCGCGGGCGACCTGGCGGAGTTCGCCGACAGGGCCGTGGTCGGCGTCCAGAGCGCGGCGGGCTACGCCGAGGGCAAGCCGCTGCACGCCAGCTGGAACTGATCTGTTCTACTGCCCGTACAGCCCTCGTACGGAAGTGATCCACCCGCCTTGCTGAACCAGCTCGACGAACGCATCGTGCGCGCCCTCGCCGAGGACGCGCGCCGGTCCTACGCCGACATCGGCCAGATGGTCGGCCTGTCCGCGCCCGCCGTGAAGCGACGGGTGGACCGGCTGCGGGCGACCGGAGTGATCACCGGGTTCACGGTCCGCGTGGACCCGGCCGCGCTCGGCTGGTCCACCGAGGGCCTGGTCGAGGTCTACTGCCGCGGCAACACCTCGCCGGAGACCATCCGGCGCGGCCTGGAGCGCTATCCCGAGGTCGTGTCCGCCTCCACCGTCACGGGGGAGGCGGACGCCGTGGTCCAGGTGTTCGCCGCGGACATGCGCCACTTCGAACAGGTGCTGGAACGGATCGCGGGGGAGCCGTTCGTCGAGCGGACCAAATCGGTGCTCGTCCTTTCCCCCCTTCTCCGGCGCTTCTCCGGCGGTTCCGGGCTACCCTCGACGGTATGAAGCGCCGACGACATTGACCTTCCGAGGCCGCGCGTGACCGCCGTCGCCTGACGGCGGCGTTGTACGGCTACTCCTTCCTGGGCGACTGCGTCGTCCTGTACCCGGTGTACGCGCTGCTCTTCGCCGACGCCGGGCTCTCCGTGGGGCAGGTCTCCTCCCTCTTCGCACTGTGGGCGGTCAGCGGCGTCCTCGCCGAGGCTCCGTCCGGGGCGTGGGCGGACGCCCACTCGCGCCGTGCCGCGCTGCGCGCCGGACCGCTGCTGACCGCGGCGGGATTCGCGCTCTGG
>NZ_JACADT010000159.1:0-8524 GCF_013421635.1 Streptomyces sp. UH6
GACCGCCGGCGTCTGAGCCACGGAACTGACGAGGAGAAGAATCATGGTCCACACCGCAGACGTCCTGATCGTGGGAGCCGGCGGTTCCGGCATGGCGGCCGCGATCTCGGCGGCGAGCAGCGGGGCGTCGGTCGTCGTGCTGGAGAAGTGCCCGGACGTGGGTGGCTCCACCGCGCTGTCCGTGGGGTCGTTCACCGCGGCGAACACGAGCTACCAGTTCCGGGCGCGGGTCAACGACAGCATCGACCTGTTCGTCGAGGACATGAAAACGGCCAACGGCCCGTTCGAGGCGCGGGAGAACCAGTCGTTGCGGCGGATCCTGGCCGAGAACGCCGGACCGACGGTGGAGTGGCTGTCGTCGCTGGGGGTGCAGTTCCTGGGCCCGACGCCGGAGCCGCCGTACGAGAAGCCGCGCATGCACAACGTGCTGCCGAACTCGCGGGCCTACCGTGACGCGCTGCTGCGGGAGTGCCGTCGGCTGGGCGTGGAGATCCGCACGTCGATGCGGGTGGACGAGCTGCTGCGGAACGCCGACGGGGAGATCATCGGTGCGGCGGCGAACGGCACGCGCTTCTTCGGGCGCCGGGGCGTCGTCCTGACCACCGGCGACTACTCGGCCTCCACGGAGCTGAAGGCGAAGCACGTGGGCGAGGACGCGGCGCGGATCCCGCCGGTGAACCCGGCGAACACCGGCGACGGGTTCCACCTGGGTGAGGAGGCCGGCGGGTTCACCCTGCAGATGGACCGCCTCTACGAGGGCCTGCGGTTCGCGCCGTCGAAGCGGCCGGACCTGATCAAGATGCTGCCCGCGGTCCCCGCGCTGAACCGGGTGATGCGGTTCGTGGTGGAGCGGCTGCCGAAGAACCTGCTGGCGTACGTGATCCGGGGCGCGCTGACCAGCTGGATCGGCCCGAACGTCACCATGTACCGGGCGGGGGCGATCCTCGTGGACGACGCGGGGCGCCGCCTGGCGAACGAGGACACCGACTCGGCGATGGCCCGGGCGGTGGCCGCCACGGGCGGCAACACCGGGTTCATGGTGTTCGACGAGCGGATCGCGCGGAAGTTCTCCGCGTGGCCGAACCCGGTCTCCACGTTCCCCGGCGTCGCGTACGCCTACGTGCAGGACTACAAGCGGTTCAGGCCGGACGTGTACCACCGTGCCGACACCCTGGAGGAGCTGGCGGGCAGGATCGGCGTCGACCCGGCCACCCTGCGTGCCACGGTGGACCGGTGGAACCGGAGCGTGCGGAACGGCGAGGACGAGGACCACGGCCGCCGGCACCTGGGTGAGGGCGTCACACAGGGCCCGTTCTACGCGCTGGGCCCCATGAACGCCTACGTCACGCTCGCCGACGGCGGCCTCGGTGTCGACGACGAGCTGCGGGTGATCCGCGAGGACGGCACGCCCGTGCCGGGCCTGTGGGCCGCCGGATCCACCGGCCAGGGCGGTCTCCAGCTGCTCAACCACGGCCTGCACATCGGCTGGGCGTTGGTCTCCGGGCGCATCGTCGGCCGGAACGTCGCGGCCGCCCCGCACCGCACGGACATGAGCGTCGCCTCCACGGAGCGCCGGCCGACGGACGCCTGACCGTCTCCCGGCACCGGGGCCGGTACCGGCGCGACGCCTGACCGTCTCCCGGCTCTGGCCCCGGCCCCGGCGTGACGCCGCACCTGTCCGTGGTGGAAGGTGCGGCGTCGTCGGGTGAGACCGCCTGCGGCGGCGGCTACCGGTCGAGGGCCCGGGCGGCGGAGAGACCCGGAACGTGTGGCCTGGCGGCGGCCATGTAGCCGTAGATCAACCTCCGGGACTCGTCTCGTGCCCGGTCCAACTCGGCCCGCGACGCTGCCCGGTCGATGCCGTCGGCCGCCTTGAGTGCCTCGCGCCCGAGGGAGGTCAACTCGGACGAATCCGTCAGGAGTTCGGCGCGGAACATCGCCTCCATGGCCGCAGCCCGCAAACGCTGGGCCGCCCTGCGCAGTTCGTGGACCTCGGACTCGCTCGCCAGGTGTCCGTCGCCGCCCCTGCCGGCGAACCAGTGATCCATCTGCCCGCGCCGGTAGTTGGCCAGGGCACCGCCGAACACGCAGTAGGCGTCGATCCGTTCCTGCCTGAGCTTCTCGCTTCGGGCGTTCTCCTCCGTCCGTCGCAGGGTGTTCCGCTGGAACAGGTGAGTCACTCCTGCGCCGAGGAGCGTGCCGAACACTGCGATGACGCTTGCGGCGATGACGACCATGCCGCCAGCGAACCACATGGCACAGCCGCGGGCACAGGTGCGATCAGGTAGGAGGAACAGCCGCCGCGACGCCCCCGTCGACCGCGTCGGCCGCGTCGGCCGCGCGTGCGCGCGTGCCGCGCTCAGCCGCCCGCGAGGGCCACGAGCTTGATGAAGACCAGGTCCGGGTCGGTGGTGAGGTCCACGACGTCGTCGAGGTGGTCCACCTGGCGGTCGCCGGCCAGGACGAAGAACCCGTTGGCCAGGAAGGCGCGTTCGGCGATCTCGGCCTGGCGTCGCCAGTCGATGTGGCGGGGTTCGCGAAGGCGGTGGCCGTCGCGATCCGTCTCGGCGTCGTCGGGGCGGACGAGGCCGGTGAAGCGGTCGCCGGGGCGGGCGTTGTGGCGGGTGACCTCCTCGCGGATCCGGAGGGTGATCAGCTCGCGGACCGTCATCCGCTCCGGCAGGCCGGTGACCTGCCATGCGGTGACCGGCCTGCCGGTCGCGGTCTCGTCCCGGAACGTGACGGTGGCCATCAGGCGCCTCGCTCGATCTGCGTGAGGATGGACCGGTCGGTGATGCCGGCGTCGGCGGCGAGCAGGAACGCCTTGCTGAGGATGAGGGACAGCCGGTCGTCCTCGAAGGGGAGGAAGAGCTGGTCGCTGCCCCTGGTCGCGGGGCGGCCCGCCGGGACGACGCAGAGGTAACTGTCGTCCGGTTCCATGAGGATGTTGGCCGAGCCCAGGTGGATCTTGTACGTGCGCAGGTCGCCCCGGACGACGAGGAACCGGCCCGCGAGGGTGCACCGGTCGGCGATCTTCAGGCGGGGCAGGATGCGTTCCAAGGCGTCGCGGCGGGCCTCGGCGCTCTCGGTCAGTTCGGCGAAGGAGGCCCGCTCCCAGTAGGTACGCCCGGGCCCCCCGTCGGTCCAGTCGGGGTCGGCGGCGATCGAGGTCACGCCGACGAAGAGGTCCACGTCGCGCATCGCCTCGCTGACGAGCAGCGGCGGAACCTCGGCGAGCGGCGCCTCACGCCAGGCGCCGTCCACCCGGCGGTGGAAGCGGACCTGGTCGGTCGAGGCGAGTTCGTCGTCGCCCGACCAGTCGGCCCACGTGTGGAAGAAGCGCACCCGCCACTCCCCCGCCGCGAGGGTCCGCTCGGCGTGGGCGTCGTCGCCGCCGTCCCAGGGGCCGAGCAGGTTGCTCTTCCATCCCCGGGCCCTGAACAGGGCGAACATCCGGCGGTAGTGGACGAGGTGCGCGGCGAAGCGGTTGGAGTAGACACGCGTCTGCTCCTCGGCCGGGGTGAGGCGGTAGACCTCGCGGAACGCCTGCTTGAACGGCTGCCGGACGCGCCGTTCGGTGAGAAGGTCCCGCCAGGCCCGCACGCTGCCGGGGTCGGAGCGGAGCGGGTGCCACAGGCGCACGCGGGCGGCGTCGGCGACGTCGGGTGCGTCCGCGGCGTCGGGTGCGTCCGCGGCGTCCAGGGCCTCGGCGGCGTCGGGCTGGTCCGCCTCGGGGAGTACGGCCCGCCACTCGCCGGGGGCGACCTCGATCTCCCAGATCAGCCTGCGGACGAGGGTCCGGGCGAGCGGGTGTTCCACGAGCTCGGTGCGCCACCAGCGGTAGGGGTGGGTGGCGTCGACGGTGAAACCGCCCTCCAGCGCGCGGGTGAGCGTCGCGAGGTGGGCGTTCACGCGTTTCACCAGGTCGCGCAGCTCCTTGACCAGGGCGGGCTGCTCACGGCGCACCGCGGCGGGGACGCTGCGGAGCGGGCGGCCGTCCTTCTCCCAGGTCAGCGTGGCGGTCTCGGCGACCGTCACGACGGCCTCGTGGTCACCGGCCGTGCGTCGCAGGACGCCGCCCGCGGTGGAGCCGTCGGCGGCCACGGTCACGAAGTCGAGCCTCGGCAGCCGCAGTGCCACGTCGGTGCGTTCGGCCAGGGCCGCGTCCACCTTCTTGAGCATCTTGTCCAGCTGCTTGGGCACCCCGGCGTGCCGGACGGACCGGCGCACGGTACGGATCGCCGTCGCCAGCTCGGGCGTCGGGAAGTCCTGCCCGGCGCGGACCACCTCGTACAGGAGGGCCTGGGAGGGGAGTGTCTTCGCCGCCGCCGTCGGAGCGAGGGCGACGCCGGGCAGCAGGCGGTCGAACAGCTCCGGCAGCCACGGCTCGTCGCGGAGCAGTGCCACCCTCAGGGCGCGTCCGAGCGAGGTGATCTCCCGGTCCGTGAACGCCTTGTCCGCCTGGTAGGGGGTCTCGCCCGCGGCGATCGCGTCGGTGCGGTCGGCCGCCGTTTCCAGCGCACGGCGGGTGAACGCCACGTAGGCGGGGTTGTCGGCCGCCCGGCGCCACGTGTCCGGGGGTGGCGGGGTGAACCTGTCGTCCCGTTCGGCGCGGGACAGCAGCGTCTGCTCGGCGCGGGGCAGACCGGCGATGACGGCCATCTCGTCGGCGACGATGGGCCCCACGTCGTGGGAGAGGCGTCGCACGGCCGCGCGCAGTGTCACCGCACCGGCGATCCGGGCGACCGCGAGCAGCGCGTGAGGTTGGGGCACGGTTTCCTTCCTCAGCGAGAACTCGACCAGCTCGCGGGCTTGTTCGGTCACGTCGGGCAGCGGGCCCGTGCAGCGCTCCAGCGCGCTCAGGCCCAGGGTGAGGTCGGCCCAGCCGTGTGTCCCGCACTTCTCGACGAGTGCGTCGAACACCCGGCGGCACGCGTCGGGCGTGGAGGACCGCTGTCGCTCCCCCACCGCGGTCCGGTCCTCCGCGGTGAGATCGGGATCGGTCAGCGCGTGGGGCAGCCGGGCTTCGGGATCCGCCGGGCCGGCACCGTGCGCGTCCGTCGCCCTCGCGCCGTCGAGCGGGTCGTTCCTGCGGCGTGCGGCCTCCGCCGAGTCGTCGTACAGCATGGCGGGATGCTGACAGGAGGCACTGACAGTCCGAGGGGCAGACCTCGCTGTCTCCGCGATCAGATGTCGACCTCCGCGAGCAGCGTTTTGCCCGGTCCTCCGTCCGTACGCGGCACTACCGCCCAGCGGCTCGCCAGCGCCGAGACCAGGCAGAGGCCGCGGCCCGACTCCGCGTCCCGTTCGGCCGGCGACGAGGGTGACGTCGACGGCACGCGGTCACCCCGGGTGTCCGTCACTTCCACGCGCACGAGCCCCGCGGACCGGTCGAGCCACAGGCACAGCCTGAAGTCGCGGCCGGGTACGAGGCCGTGCGTCACCGCGTTGGCGGCGAGCTCGGCGACGATCAGGGTCACCGTGGTGTTCAGGTCGGATTCGTAGGAGTGGCCCCAGGCGTCGAGCCGCTGGGAGGCGAGTCGACGGGCCAGGCGGGCGCCGCGCGGTGTCGAGGTGAACGACATGCGGAACTCCCGGACGGGCGGCGCCGGTCGACGGGTCGCCCCGGACGGGTGTGTTTCTGTCGTCATGGCCCCTGAGCGTGGTCCGTCGTGCGTAGCGTGACCAGCGTCGACACCCATACACAGCGTCACTGTGCCACCGCGTGGGGTGGCCTGTCGGGGTGCTGGTGGACCCGAGCACGGGGAGAACACGATGACGCAGGTCCCGGAGCAGGCCGTTGCGCGCCGGAGCGAGGACCCGGCCGACGAACTGCTGCGATCGTTCGGCAGACAGGTCAAGATCCTGCGGGAGCGTGTCGGCCGTACCCAGGCCGCGCTGGGGCAGCTCCTCGGCTACAGCGAGGCGCAGATCGCGGCGATCGAGCAGGGGCGGCGCATCGCCCGGCCCGACACCATCGACAGGCTCGACCAGTTGCTGGACGCCGAGGGGATGCTGCTCGCCATGAAGCGACCCGTGGCGCTGACCCGGTACCCGGCCTTCTTCCGTGACGCGGCGCGGATCGAGGAGGAGGCTGTCGAGTTCCACGCCTATGCAGCCCTCGCAATCCCAGGCCTGCTACAGACCGAGGAATACGCGCGGACCATGTTCACGGTGTGGCGCCCGCGCCGGCCCGACTCCGAGATCGAGCAGATGGTCGCGGCACGTATGGCCCGCCACAAGATCCTCAACCGCAAGCCTGCACCCACCCTCAGCTTCGTGATCGAGGAGTCGGTGTTGCAGCGGCCCTTCGGCGGCCTGCACGTACTACGGGTGCAGCTTGAGCACTTGCTCCTGGTGGGGGAAAACCCCAATGTGGAGATCCAGGTGATGCCGACCCGGAGCGTGGACCACTCGGGAGCGGACGGGCCGTTCACTCTCATGACGCCCCAAGCCGGAGAACCGGTCGCGTACGTCGAGAGTCAGGGCAATGGCCGGGTGATCACCGATCGCGCATCCGTGCGCGGCATGGCCATCCGGTATGGAATCCTGCGAGCCCAAGCCCTGTCCCCTGCCGATTCCCTGCGTCACATCGCGAAGTTGCTGCAAGGAGAGCTATGAACACCGAGCGGTCCGAAGTCCGATCCCTCCGCTGGTTCAAGAGCAGCTACAGCGGCGGAGCCGGCGGCGAATGCATCGAGGTCGCCCCCACTCCCGCCATCATCCACATCCGCGACTCCAAGGCTCCGGCCCACGGCACTCTCATCGTCCACCCCTGTGCGTGGTCGGCCTTCCTTGGCCTGGCACGCCAGGACTGATCGAAACGGCACTCGCCGGTCAAGCACGACGGGCAGGGGTCGGGACAGATCCGCTCGGGCACAGAACTGTGGGCCGGGATCCAAAGAGGATCCCGGCTCACAGTGTTTGGTAGCGGGGACAGGATTTGAACCTGCGACCTCTGGGTTATGAGCCCAGCGAGCTACCGAGCTGCTCCACCCCGCGTCGTTGTGTCTTGACCGTACGCCATGGGCAGGGGAAATGGCGAATCGGTCGGGGCGGCTTGCGCTGTCGAGGTGTCCGGAGGAGGGGCGGTTCGGGGCCCAGGGGGCAGTTTTCGGAGGCTGGGGCACCGGGATGAGGGTCTCCGAGTTCCGGGTGCTCGGGACGTTCCAAGATCAAAGAACCGTGGGAAAGAAACGCCTGCCAAGCCCCTCCCCGCCTCCCCGGTCACGGCCGGGCGGGGCGGGGCCCGGCGCTCACACGGCTGAGTGAATATGCCCCAGATCGGCCGAGGTTGGGTGGTTCGTGGGTCTACGCTCGGCGCAGACAACCACAGACATGAGACGACCCCCGCCGGGACCGACATCCCGGACGAGGGTCTGACCACCGAGGAAGGACAGCTTCCTGATGGGTGCAATGCATCTTACTGGGCGTGCGCGTGACGCCACCCGAGGCGGCGGCGTGGTCCACGAGATCCACCGCCACACCACGCACTTCACCGTCGTGGGCAATCACTTGGCGCAGCACGATGACCTGTCGCTCGCGGCGATCGGGCTGGCCGTGTACGTCCAGTCCCTGCCGTCCGGGACGCCCATCAGCATCAAGACCTTGGTCAGCCGCCGGTGCGAGGGCGCCGTGCGGATCGCGGCAGCCTTGCGGGAGTTGGAGGCGCACGGCTACCTGCGGCGGGAGAAGGTCCGCATCGCGGGTGGGCGGATCGTCACGCGAACCGTGTACTGCAACAAGCCGGAGGCCGCTGCCCGCCGTGACATCGGTGCGGCCGTTCGTCACGTGCCGGAGGGTGCTCGGCCGTATGAAGTGGTGAGGGAAGGGGTGTGCGGGGTCGAGGTGACGTCCTCGTGCGCGACGTCCTTCGGGACCGGTTCTGTCGTGTCACAGCCGGTTGTCGAACAGCAGCCGGAGGCCGCCATGGAGCCAGTGGCGGCGGCCGTGTCGCCGCAGCCACAGCCGCGGCGCGGGCGCAGGAAGCGCAAGCCGTTGCCGCCCGTGCCGCAGCCGCTGCTGTCGCGGCCGGAGTTGGAGGAGCGGGCCGTCGCGTTGCTCACGGGGCTGCGGAGGTACGTGTCCGAGCTGCGGTTCACCGCGTGCGAGGTCGAGCACCTCACGCCCGGGGTGGCGGCCTGGCTGGAGCGTGAGGTCACCTCCGGGGAGATCCGCCGGGCCCTTTTCACGGGGCTGCCGGAGGGCGGGCCGCGGTGGCCTGCGGCGTTCGTCGCGTACCGGCTGCGCGTGGACCTGCCGGCGCCACCGCTGCGTCCGTACGCCGCCGCGGCCGCCGTGCCGACGCCGGAGCGGCACCCGCTGCGGAACTGCGAGGAGTGCGACCGCGGTTATCGAGGCCCCGATCCGCAGCGGTGCCGGGCGTGCGCCGACGCGGGCGGGGGGCTGGTGGCCGCCGCGTAGGGACGGCCGGTTCTCGGTGCCGGGCAGGCGCTCCCCGTCTCCCGGAATCGCCCGGAGCCGCCCGGAGTCGCCCGGAGTCGCCCGGGAGATCATCGTGCAC
>NZ_JACADT010000016.1:0-25014 GCF_013421635.1 Streptomyces sp. UH6
CGCGGGCGCCTCAGGCCGACGCCCGCTCCTGCCACTCGGTGTCCTCGGCGCACGCCGCCGCCAACTCGTCCAGGGACACCTCCAGCGCAGCCGCGAGCGCCGCCACGGTGAAGAAGGCCGGGGTCGGGGCCCTGCCCGTCTCGATCTTGCGCAGCGTCTCCGCGGAGACACCCGCCGCCGCGGCCACGTCCGCCATGCTGCGCCCGCCACGAGCCCGGCGCAGCAGCGCGCCGAACCGCTCGCCGCGTTCCCGTTCCCACGCCGTCAGAGGAGTTCGCACCATGACCGTGATACTAATACCGGTATAAGTATTGGGTCACGTCGTGGTGGGGAGTCACAGCACATGGTGGAGATCAAGAGCGATGCCGCGCTTCAGGCGATGCGGGAGGCGGGGCGCGTGGTGGCGCGGGCGCTGGACGCGGTGCGCGAGGCGGCCGACGTCGGAGTGTCCTTGAAGGAGCTCGACGAGGCGGCCCGGACCGTCCTGGACGATGCGGGGGCCACCTCACCGTTCCTCGGCTACCGGCCCTCCTTCGCGCCGACGCCCTTCCCGGCGGTGATCTGCACCTCGGTCAACGACGCCGTGGTCCACGGCATCCCGACCGCCGACCGCCTCCGGGACGGAGACCTGGTCAGTGTCGACTGCGGCGCCCACCTCGACGGGTGGACCGGTGACGCGGCCATCACCTTCACCGTCGGAACGCCGCGCCCCGCCGATCTGGACCTGATCGACGCCACCCGGCGGGCCCTCGACGCCGGCATCGCCGCGGCCCGGGCCGGAGCGCGCATGGGGGACATCTCCCACGCCATCGGCACCGTCGCCGGCCGGGCCCGGTGCGGAATGCCCGCCGACTTCGGTGGCCACGGCATCGGCCGCAGCATGCACGAAGACCCGCACGTCCCCAACCGGGGCCGCCCCGGCCGCGGTTACCCGCTTCGCCACGGCCTGGTCCTCGCCATCGAGCCCATGCTGATGGCCGGTGGGAGCGACAGCTACCGTACCGACGCCGACGGCTGGACCCTGCGCACGACCGACGGGAGCCGGGCGGCGCACATCGAGCACACGGTCGCCATCACGGACGAGGGCCCTCGCATCCTCACGCTGCCCTGACTGCGGCGCTGCGGCACTGCGGCACTCCGGCATTGCGGCACTCCGGCACTCCGGACCCCGCCACTCCGGCCCGCCGCGCCCCAGGAACCCCGACCGCTTTCGCCTGTCGATTCGAAACTGTCGGAATCCTTGGCATCGGTTTCCCTCCGGAAACATGGGGAGTCATGACCTCATCCCATGCTGCGCCCATGGCCAAGGGTGCGACCTGCGGAGATAAGACCCGGTCGATCCGTCGCGGCGTGCGTATGTTTCGTGACGCCGGTCGAAAGTATTGACATGGTCACAGGCCTGTCACCACACTCGCGTCACGCTCTCCGAAGGGCCCCCGGCCGGCGCGCGGCCCTTCGGTCGGCCGTCCGGTTCCCCCGCAAGGCTTCAGCAGGAGGAAACATGCACCCCGACGGCACCTCCGCCCGCGGTCTGAGCCGCAGGGGTTTCGTCGGGGGAACCGGCGCCCTCGTCGCCGCCACGTCCGGGCTGCTGCTGTCCGGCACGGCCCATGCAGGCACGACCGGCACGACCGTCACGGCCAACCGGACAGGCACCGACAACGGGTACTCCTACTCGTTCTGGACCGACGCCCCCAACACCGTCTCCATGACCCTGAAGGGGGGCGGCGGCTACAGCACGTCGTGGCGGAACACCGGCAACTTCGTCGCCGGCAAGGGCTGGAGCAACGGCAGCCGCAGGACGGTCGGCTACTCGGGCAGCTTCGCGCCGTCCGGCAACGCCTACCTGTGCCTCTACGGCTGGACGGCGAACCCGTTGGTCGAGTACTACGTCGTCGACAACTGGGGAACCTACCGTCCCACCGGCACCCACAGGGGCACGGTCACCAGCGACGGCGGAACGTACGACATCTACCAGACCACCCGGTACAACGCCCCCTCCGTGGAGGGCACCAGGACGTTCAGCCAGTACTGGAGCGTCCGTCGGCAGAAGCGGACCGGCGGCACCATCACGACCGGCAACCACTTCGACGCCTGGTCCGGCGTCGGTATGCGTCTGGGCAGCTTCGACCACTACATGATCATGGCAACCGAGGGCTACCAGAGCTCCGGAAGCTCCAGCATCAGCGTCGGCTGAATCGCCCCGGACACCGCGGGCAGACGCCGCCGCGCCGCGCCCCGGGGCAACCGTGGGAAGCGCACCCTCGAGCATTCGCATGCGCAGACACCTCGAGCACGCGACAACTCCTGGAACACCCCACGCCGCGACCGCGAGTGCGCCCCCCTTGTTCCGCGGCCCCGCGTCCCCACCAGCCGGAAAGCCCCGTCGAAGGTGTCCCGCGCCACCCATCACCCGGGCAGGGGCGCGAAATCGCACCACTCGGGGCGATTGCGGTGAGCCCGCGCACAGGCGTCACACCACCTGATGGTGAGGCCATATCAACCCCGTCGCCCGAAGGTGTTCTTGTTCCGGCATTACGGTCGAAGCGACGCGCGTCGTTTCCTAGCGTGAATGGCATATGCACGGACCTCCCTGCGCACCGGGCCAGTCCGACGGGCCGTGCGCAAGGAAGCTCCATGGACACTTTCCGCACGGTCCGCAGTTTCCCGCCGGCCGTCCGGTTCCTGCTGGTGAACCAACTCGGAATCGACATCGGCACGTTTCTGCTGTTCCCCTTCCTCGCCGGCCACCTGACCGGCGACCTCGACATGTCCTCGGCCACCGTCGGTGTGGTCCTGGCCACCATTCAGCTCAGCCACCAAGGGCTGGTCGTCGTCGGAGGCACGGCGTCCGACCGGTTCGGCGGACACCGCGTCATCCCGATCGGCTGCCTGATGCGCCTCTCGGGGTTCGCCCTGTTCGCCTTCGTCGACGGGGTCCGCGCCGTCCTCGTCGCCTCCGTCCTCACCGGCGTCGCCGGGGCGCTGCTCTACCCGGCGATGCGGGCCTGCGCCGCCCAGGCCGCGCCACCGGACCGCCGCGCCGAGGTCTTCGCGATGCTCAACGTCTTCACCGCGACCGGCGGCCTCATGGGCCTGGCCCTGGGCAGCGTGCTCTGCATGATCGACTTCCGGGCGACCGCGGTCACGGCGGCCGCGGTGCTGATGGTGATGACGATGATCCAGCTCTTCGCCCTCCCCGCCCTGGCCACACTGGACTGGGCCAACCGCCGCTGCCGCAGCCGATCCGCCGTGCACGGCTGCCTCTTCATCCTGCGGGACAGGAACTTCCTGGCCTTCTCCCTCACCATGACCGCCCTCACGGCCCTGGAGAACCAGATCTACCTGCTCTTCGTCAGTACGTCCCAACAGGTGTCCGGTCAGCTCGCGGCCGCGGCCGTCATGCCCATGGTCGGCGCGGTGGCGAGCCTGGCGCTGCAACTGCGGGTGACGCGCATGGTCCGGGCCAGAGGCGGGCCCGCCGCCTGGATCGCCCCGGGTCTGGCCCTGATGGGCCTCGCCTTCGTACCCCCGCTCCTGACGGTGTCCTCCGGCTCTCCGCCGGCGGGCGACCGGACGGGCACCGTGCTGCTCCTGGTCCCGCTGGCGGTCGGCGCGTTCCTGCTCGCGCTCGGCCAGATGGCCGCCCAGCCGTCGTACCTCGAACTGGTCACCCGCCATTCGGTCGGCGGTCTGGTCGGTACCTACTTCGGCTTCTTCTACGTCATCTCCGGCATCGCCGCCTCCGCCTGCACCAGCGCGGTGGGATGGGCCATGGACATCGGGGAACGCACCGGCCGACTGTGGCTCCCCTGGTCGTGCTGCGCGGTCCTCGGCCTCCTCTCCGCCGCCGGCGTCATCTGGATCCGCCACCTCGGCCTACTCCCTGGCGAGAACGACGCCCCGGCACCGCGCAAGGACCGCACCCGCGCGGGCGTACCACCCCCACGGCGAAGGCAGGGCAAGCGGGACCACGCCAAGAGGCGGGCGGGTTCTTCCCAGCGGGCCCGAAGATGACGCCCACCACCGGCGTGCGGCCCGCGCTCCGTGGGACCCGGGATTTCGGTACAGGGCAGGCGGCAATATGGTGGGCCGATGTCTTCGGTCAAGAAATTCCAGGTCACTTTCGACTGCGCGGAACCTGAACGCCTGGCTCGTTTCTGGTGCGAGGTGCTGGGGTACGTCGTACCGCCGCCGCCGGAGGGGTTCGCGGACTGGGCCGACTTCAAGGCCTCGCAGCCGCCTGAGCAGCAGGACTCCTGGTTCGCCTGCATCGACCCCTCGGGTGTGGGCCCGCGGTTGTACTTCCAGCGTGTCCCGGAGGGGAAGGCCGCCAAGAACCGGGTGCACCTCGACGTGCGGGTCGGCACCGGACTCAAGGGCGAGGAGCGCCTCGCCGCACTCGAGGCCGAACGCGAACGGCTGGTCCCGCTCGGCGCGGTGCACGTGACCACGCTGTACGACGGCAACGACGCGTGCATTCCGATGCTGGACATCGAGGGCAACGAGTTCTGCATCGACTGAGGACCGCGACGGCCCTCCCACCGGACGCGAGGACCCCGGCCCTGCCAGGGAAAGCTCTCAGGCGGAACGGGGACCTCGCGGTCAGCGCTGCTCCTGGGCGTACTGAGCCGCATACCAGCCGGAGTCGACGGCCGGGTTGCGGAGGGTCCCCCAGAAACGGTCGTCAGGTATCGGCGGCAGGGGCGGGCCACCCAGGTCCGCGTGCAGATCCGCACGCCAGGCCACGGTGAGGCGGCTGCGGATGCCCGCGATCTCGCACACGGACCTGTAGGGCGAACCCCAGATCCCGTGGACCATCGCCTCCGCGGCCCACTTGCGATGGCTGTCCCGGTGGGTGTCCGCCTCCACCAGCACCTTGCGCAGTCGCAGGGCCAGCGGGTCGGTCTGCTCCGGCCGGGACGGAGCTTCGCCGCGCTCCGATGTGTCCAGGGCCGACCCGACCTCCGGGTACTTGCCCAGGCCCGTCTCGACGGCCAGTCTGCGCAGCTGCTTCCGCGCGGCCTCTGCCACCCGCTCACGCGGCAGGACCGCGATCAGGGCGCCGAGTTCCTCGAGTCCGTCCAGGTGGCTCACGTGGAGGAGGTCGGTGGGGCCGCAGGACAGGTCCAGCTCCGGCAGCTGCTCGTCCGGTGCGGGAAGGGGATCTCCGGCATCGCCCCACTCCGGGCGGGCAGGGCTCGCCCACTCCCAGAACAGCCGCCCGTCGAACGTGACGGCGCCCGCGTCCGGGCCGCGCTCCAACTGGTCGGCCAGCTCCGCCAGATATGCACCCAGTGAGTCGGCGTGCCCGAAGGCGGTACCGGTCTCGTCGAAGAACCGTCCGACCGCACCGAACGAGTCCCGCTCAGGACGGCAGTCGATCACGAGGCCGTCGGACGTCGCCCCGTAGGAACCGAACTTCACGTAGCCGTGGTGCCAGTAGGACTCGCTCTCCTCCTCGTCAAGGTCTGCGGCGACGCCGCGCATGAACCTGGTGTCCTCGAGGATCCCGGCCACTCCGAGCGGCCGGTCGTGCGTGCTGAAGAGGAAGGCCTCCGCCCTGTCCACCGCGCCGTTGTGCCGGAGCAGCGACGCGATCAGGTCGGGAGGGAAGGTGACACCCAGTTCCTCCTGCGCTGCTGCCATCTCCTCACGGCCCGCAGGCTGCCCGAGCGTCGCGAAGGTACGCGGGGCATGCCGGCGCAGCCACTCGTCGACACGGTTCCACGCATCCTGGACCAAGTCCTCTGCCATGGGGACGACCCTAAGGACAGGCACTGACATCACGTGCTCACTCGCCCACGCCGAACCCTTGCCGGTATCGTCCGCTCTCCCGCCCCGCCGTACCGGCGGCCTACGTCCGGAGAGCGATGCACATGACCAGCCGGCAGGCAACGACGACCCTGTGGCGCCCCACCGGTCCCACGGAGCTGGATCTGGTGCGGGAGCTGAACTGGCGGGCGTGGCCGCCCCGGCTCCCCGAGCAGCCGATCTTCTACCCAGTCCTGAACGAGGACTACGCGATCAGGATCGCCCGGGACTGGAACGTGAAGCACGACGGCGCGGGCTTCGTCACGCGTTTCGAGGTCGAGTCGGAGTTCTTGACCCGCTATCCCGTCCAGCAGGCCGGCGGCCGGACGATCCTTGAGCTCTGGGTTCCGGCCGAGGAGCTGGACGACTTCAACGCCCACATCGTCGGCGAGATCCAGCTGGTCCACGAGTTCCGCTGAGGCGGGCAAGGATGCCCGGGGTCCCGCCGGGTCGGTGCGATGATCCCGCCGCGGCCGGCGTGCGAAGTCGTGCCGGTCACAACGCCGCGAGGCGGATCGAGGTACCGACGGTTTCCAGGGGGACGACCGGCCGGCGATGTGGGGCGTCGCCGGTACCGCCCTGGTGTTCCACGAGGTCGGGCGCGGTGACCGTCACGACCATGGAGGTCAGCTCCAGCCCCGCGCCCCGTGTCCCCTGCGGCTCAGGGTTGCGTCAGCCTCTGGAGGAGCGCGGCAATCCCGGCCTCGTCGGCAACGAGGGGGAGCGTGTCGGAGGAAAGGCTCCCCCTCGGCCCCGGGCCCTCACCGTGGCGAGCGCCGCGACCAGCAGGCCGCTCCGCCCGAGCACCGCCGTCCTGCCGGTCCCGCGCCGCGCCTGTTGCCCTGTCGTCATGCCGGATCCTCATCCTGATCCCTGCGTCGGCGACGTCACCCTGCCTGCCGACGCGTGAAAGATCGATTACCTGAGAGGTAATCGACCCGTTCCGCGCCGCCTGGCAGGGTTGCGGTGACAGGGCCTGACCAGCGCATACGGCCAGGACCACGCCTCGACCAGCGCACTTCAGCGCGCACACCACCACGCCGGAGGACGATCAGTCATGACCGCGACCCTCATCACCACCCTCGGGCGCAGCAACGAGCCCGTCACCCTGCTGCGCCGCTTCCTGGCCCTCGACGCCGTCGTCACCACCGCCAACGGCCTGGCCTACCTCGCCGCGTCAGGCCCCCTCGGGCGACTGCTCGGAGTCGACTCCGGGCTGCTGCTCGGGCTCGGGGCGTTCCTCGTGCTGTTCGGCGCCGGGGTGGGCTCCCTGGCGGCGCGGAGACTGCCTCCGGCCCTCGCCGTGAAGTGGGTGATCGAGGCCAACCTCGCCTGGGCACTGGCGAGCCTCGTCGCTCTCTTCGCCTGGTTCGACGCCAGCCCTGCCGGGACCGTGTGGATTCCGGCGCAGGCCCTCACGGTCTTCGGGTTCGCCGTGCTCCAGCACATGGCGCTGCGCGCCGCCGAAGACTGAAGGGCCGCACCGTCAGCGGCTGCGGCGGTTCAGGAAGGCGACCGTCTCCGCGTCGGCCGGGAGGAACGTCTCGATGGCCAGCTCGGAGACGGTCACGTCCATGGGGGTGTTGAAGGTGCTGATCGAGGAGACGAAGGACAGCACGCGCCCTTCGTGCTCGACCTGGAGGGGCAGCGCGAAGTACGGGTGAGCCGATCCGTCGTCCCGCGGCTGCCCGACGCCGCTCCCGGCTCCCTCATTCGGCTGACCACCCGTCACCGGCGCGGCCACCGGATAGGCGGCCACCTCCTCGTACAGGGCGCGCAGGGAATCCGAACGCAGATGTGCGATCTGACGCTCCATCTGGGACAGCAGGTGTCCGCGCCACTCCGGCAGGTTCCGGATCCTGGAGGCCATCCCCTGCGGATGCAGGGTGAGCCGCATGGCGTTCAGCGGGGGAGTGAGCAGATGCTCCGGCACACCCTCCAGCAGCATCAGGATCCCCTGGTTGGCGGCCACCACGTTGTAGCAGCCGTCGACGACGAGCGCCGGATAGGGCTCGTAGCCGCGCAGCAGCCGCTCGATGCCCTCCCGCAGCGCGCTCATCGCCGGGTCCTCCAGAGACGTCTCCGAGTAGTGCGGCGCGTAACCGGCGGCCAGGAACAGCGCGTTGCGATCGCGTACGGGTATCTCCAGGTGCTCGGCGAGCCGGAGGATCATCGGTTCGCTCGGGCGGGAGCGCCCCGTCTCGATGAAGCTGATGTGACGGGCCGAGGAGTCGGCGCGCAGTGCCAGCTCCAGCTGGCTGAGCCGACGCCGCTCGCGCCAGCCGCGCAACAGCGGTCCCACACCCTTGTCGAGGGAGGCAGTCGTCATGTGATGACCGTATCGCGGTCCGCGATCACGCAAGAACGAGTACGGAGCCGCCCGAATCGCCTGTAGGGGGTGTGCCGAGCCTTCGACCCGGCTCGGGCGGCACCGGTGGACCGTCGGGCGCACCGCGGACCGGCCGGGCCGCTTCCGTCGGCCGCACCGCCGCTACGAGCGCAGGGCCGAGCGCGACACCGCATCGGCAAGTCGTGTGACAGGGTCGCCGACCACCTGGTGCTTGGACCGCTGCAACGGCCAGGTCGAGAACCCGTCGTCCGACCAACGGGGAACTACATGGAAGTGCACATGGGGAACCGACTGCTCTGATCCTGGACCGTTGGCGCTGAGGATGTCCACGCCTCCGGCCGTCAGCCCGGACCGCATCTTTCCGGCAAGGAGCTGGACCAGCGCCATCGTGTCGGCCAGGACATCCGGCGGCGTCTCGAAGATGTCGGCGTAGTGGGATGTCGGAACCACCAAGGTGTGACCTGGCGCCAGTGGGTCCAACGGAGCAAACGCGGAGGCCACAGGCCCCCGGACCACCCAACGAGCGGTGTCGTCGCGTATCAGGCGACAGAAGACGCAGTCCATACGATCTGACTCTGCCACACCGCCCCGCGGCCCAGCGGGCTTCGACCTCGGCTCGAGGGAGGGGGACACCCCTGTCACCGGTGGGCGGCCGCCGCGATCCGGGCGAGGACGACCGTCGCCTGCGCCGGGTTGGCGCGGAGCCAGGGGGTCAGGTGCTCTCGGACGGCCTCGGCGACGCAGGCGCGTACGGGTCCGTTGACCAGCCGGTCGCGGGTTGCCCCCTCGAACTCGGGCCGATCCAGTTTCACCGACACGACCGCCGTGAGGCCGGCGCCGAGCTGGGTGGGGGTGAACTCGGGGTCGGACGGCCCGAGGAGTTGCTGCTCCCGGGCACAGGCGGCGAGCGCGGCCGCCAGGCCGTCCCGGAAGCCGAGCTCGTGCGTGCCGCCACCGGTGGTCGGCCGGCTGTTGGCGTAGCTCGCGATCCGTGCGTCGTGGCAGTCGCACCAGCGGAGGGCCACTTCCATGGTTCCCCCCATCTCGGAGTACTCGCGCTCGAAGCCGATCACGTCCGGGTGGAGTGGGGCGCTCTGTTCCGCGATGTGGTCCCCCGGGCCGCCCGGGAAGCGGAAGCACACGGTCCGGGGCGTCGCGGGGTCGCGGTCGTCGGTCAAGGTGATGTCCAGCTCGCGGTTCAGAAAGGCCACTTCCCTGAACCGCCCGGCCAGTGCGTCGAACGAGAATTCCAACGTCTCGAAGATCTCGGCGTCGGGCCAGAAGGTGATCACGGTCCCGCTGGTGTCGGCCGGCCCGGTGCGGGTGGGCGACCCGACAGGCACGCCTTGCTCGTACTCCAGCACCCAGCGGCCGCCGTCGCGCCGTACCTCTGCCAGCAGACGGCTCGACAAGGCGTTGACGACCGCCAGTGCCAGGCCGAAGCAACTGACCAGCGCGCGCCGGTCGGCGGGTGGCGCCCCGCACCGGAGCACGGTCAACCGGTCCTCCAGCGGAGGGCCGTCACCGTGGCCGGCGTGCCCGACCGCAAGACCCGTGCCGTCGTCGGCCACACGGACGCCGCCGTCAGCGGTGAGGGTGATCTCCACACGGCCGGCGGTGCCGCTGAGGACCTCGTTCAGTGCCTGCTCTGCGGCCTCGAACACCAGTTGGTGAAGACCGCGTTCACCGACCGATCCGATGTACATCCCGGGCCGCTTCCGAACTGCCTCCAGGCCCTCCAGAACCACGATCGTGCTCGCGTCGTACGTAAGGGATTCCTCGCTCATGATGCCGCCTCCGAGATGGTCCGACAGAGGCCTCCCAACCTAGGCAATTTCCAGAAGAAGACCAGGCCAGGGCCGATCCGGCGAAGCAGCGAGCGGGCTCCTGCCGGGCGATCGGAAGCGGTCGGCGGGGAGGAGTGCGCGCCGACGCGGCAAGGCCTGCCGCAGCCCTCCGGGACCGCCTGTGACACCGTTTCCGTCGGCCGTCGAGCCACTGTTTTCGAGGAACCTCCCTCTCCACCGAGGCCGCGTGGCAGCGCGTTTCACGAGGTGGTTCGCCACCGGGGAGCGTCGAGGCCGGGTTGGCCGGGGCCGGCGAAGTGGAACGGCACGGCGAACCGCTCGGCCAGGGCGCGACCGACCCTCTCCGCTTCCTGCGCCTCGGGCCACGGCGGAACCGTGCCGTTGATCAGTCGCATGTCACTGCCGTGCCGGATCACGGCGAGTCGGTGTTCGGTGGCCGGGTCGTCCGTGAGCGCCACCAGGTCCACGCACCAGCCATCGGTGTCACCGTCCCACAGCGCTTCGATGGCGACCGTCCGGCCCGGCAGTGCCTCCACCTCCTCCACCAGCGTCACCAGGTCCAGCGGAGGGCTCGGCCGGCGCTCGAAGCGCCGGCCCAGCTCCCGGTAACGCTCCGCGACCACGTCGAGTGTCTCGTACAGGCCTGGCCGGGACTCGGCCGGGAACGCCTCGCGGATACGGGCGACTGCGGCAAGCCGATGGTCCTGCTGGATCACGCTGTCCACGGCGGAGCGTTCGGCAGCCGACAACGCGGCCCACACGGGGGAGTCCATGCCGGTAGTAAAGCCGCCCCGACTCCGCGTCTCCCGTTCGGGTCGCCGTTGCCCGGAACGCATCCTGCTCGCGCCGTGCCAGGTGCCGGTAGAGTGCGCGGATGATCATTTCCCCCGTCCACCCCCGACCGGCCCGCAGGGCGACCACGAGCATCCCGGGCCGCTGACATGGCGCCCTTCGTGTACCGCATCACCCCGTACGACCCTGCCGACCTCGACGCGGCGGCCGACGGAGACAGCACCCTCATCGCGTACGACTCCCGAGAACGCGTCGCCGCTGCCTGTGTGGCGGCCGTGGCCGGGTTCGCGCTCGACGACGGCGTCCAGCAGATGACGATCGACAATCCCATGACCGAGGGGTTCTTCTCCTTCTCCGTCCTCGTGGGACGAGGGGGACATGGGCTGAGCGGGCTCTTTCCCCGTGACAGCGTCGGGTTCCACGACGGCGCGCGCGTCCCCCTCGCCACCGGTCTCGGGTTGCTGCGGGCGATGGTGCTGCGCGAGGGCGCCTGGTGCCGGCTGCGGGCCGACAACGGATTCTTCGTCCACGTCGGCGACCGGGACGACATATACGTCGGCGGGGGCAGGGACCAGGAGAGCGCGGTGTCCCGCACCCGCCTTCTCGGGCTGTTCGCCGACCGGGTCGCGAGTTCACCCTACGACCCGGCCCTCGACGGGACCGACGCCTCGCGGAGCGCCGACGAGGAGTTCTGGTCCGAGGTCCGTGCGCTGGTCGCCGACCGCGGCGGAGTCCTGCTGGAGGAGCGTCCGACCGGCAACGCCTACCGCTGGCACCGCCTGACGACCGCACACGAGGTTGAGGCTGTGCGTGAGCGTCTGACCCCGCGGGCGCGGCTGGCGGTATGGCCGGACCTCACCGACGACGTCGAGGGGATCCGTGCCGCCGTCGTACGCGGGGAACGCCTTCACCTGCTCGTACAGCAGCATCCGGGCGGGGGGTTCCACAAGGAGTGTGTCGCCGAACCCGGGGGACGCGCCGACGTGCCGCATCCCCGGATCACCGAGGGCCCGGGCCACCGCCACGCATTGGTCCCGCTGGAACGAGCTGATCGCCATCCCCTGCTCGCTGCGGTGCTGCCCGACGAGGACGGTGTCCTTCGGGCACGCTGGCGCACCAACCGCAGCAGGGCCGAGGAGCGGCGGACGTTCCTCGGCTCGCTGCGCGTGGGTGAGGCCGTCACCGGCGTCGTCGCGTCGGGTCTCCACGACGTCGGGGTGTACGTGCACCTCGACGACGACCTGGGCCGTTTCCTCGGCTTCCTCCGTGTACCCGAGATGTCCTGGACCCGTTTCGACTCGGTGGACGACATCGCCCCGATCGGCCGGGTGATCCGTGCCGAGATCATCGGCATCGACTTCGCACGGGAGCAGGTGAGCCTGTCCATGAAGGCGCTGCAGCCCGACCCCTGGCAGCACCATGCCGATACCTGCAAGGCCGGGGACACGGTCTCGGGGACGGTGACCGAGCTGGTGCCGTTGGGCGCGTTCGTCCGGATAAGGGAGGGCGTCGAGGGTCTTGTCCACCTGACCGAGTTGGCCGATCGCCATGTCGGGTCGCCGCAGGAGGTGGTCGCGGTCGGCGACCAGGTCCGGGTAGTCGTCCTCGACGTGGACCGCCGGCGTCGCCGCATCAGCCTTTCCCTCAGACGCGCCCAACGGGGGTGAGCGTTGCCTCCGTCGCGGAGGCCGGTGGTCGAGGTGTCGCCGACGACCGGGCAAGCAGGGCATGTCCCGATCACCGAGGTGTCGCCCGTGATGGTCCGCGTCGTCGCCCCGGTGCTGTGGTGTCGGCAGCCGCCCGTAATCTCTGGCCATGCAGACAACTCTGATGATCTACGACGGCCTCACCTCGGCCGACTCCGACGCCCCCCGTACCGGGGGCGTGCCGCTGGCGCCCGCGGGATTCACCTGGCCCTTGTGCGGCTCCTGCTGCGGAGAGCCACTGCAGTTCTTCGCCCACCTCCCCGTCGAGTACGGCGTCCTGTCGGTGTTCGTCTGCCAGAACGACCCGGGCGCGTGTGAGTCCTGGGACGCGGAATCCGGCGCGAACCGGGTCTACCTGTTTCCGCGGGAGGAACTGCAGCCGGTGGCCGTGCCCGAGACCGGAGTGACCCTCCTGCCCGCCACCTCGGCCATCCGCACGCACGTCGTCGCTCTCGACCCCGAAGAGATCGACGATGACGACGAACTCGCGCCCGACCCGTACGACCTCGCTCGCTCGGGATGGAAACGGGGCCCGGACGAGCCCTTCGGAAGGCAACGCGAAGTGCTCGGATCGCTCGGAGGCAGCCCTTCCTACCTGGAGGACGACCGACTGCCCGCATGCCCCTCCTGCACCGGCACGATGGATTTCGCGGCACATCTGGAGGAAGGGATATCCGTGCAGACCGCGATGAACCTCGGTGGCCAGCTGGGCTACGTCTTCGTCTGCCGCGCTTGCCGCGAAGGTGCCTTCCTCACCGACTGAGCACACCACGCGGGTCATCCCCGGAGCCGAAGGAGGCCTGCTGTCACGCTCAGCACCTGCGATGCCACCACGCCAGCTCCGGGTCCGCCGTCGGCTCGTGATGCGTTCGCCCGAGGAGCACCACGTCCAGGCGCTCCACCCGTACCCGGAGTTCGGCGGCGGCTCTCGGCGGAAGCATGAACAGAGCGTCCCGCAATGTGTCCCGGGCCCAGCCCTCACCGCAGCAAGGGCAGGTGAACTCAGCCTCCCACGGCCGCCAACGGCGTCTGACGCCATGGACGCGCACGGACCACACGCTCAACGCCACCGCCACGATGCCGGGAGACAATCGCTCCCGTTCGAGCACACGGACGGCGGCATTCGCCGCCCCCGACAGTCCGGGGACATCGCGATACCGCACCCAGGGACTTCCCCCGCCACGTTCCCGTGACCGCAGCGAAGCCGGTCTTCTACGCGGCACGGCCCCTTCGCATGCACGTCATGCCCCGTATCCTTCCACAGCCAGTGATCAGCCGGGACAGAACCTCAAGGCAGTTCGGGAAGCCGGAACGAGTACCGGCCGAGCCGTTCCGGCTCCGACGTCGGCCAGAACCGGTTCCGACAGCATTCGGCTCCGGCCGTGCTCGATCCCAGGCGCCGGAGGCTCCTCCGTTGCACGAACTGGACGACCCGGACCCGGACGGCCTCGACGCGGTCGTGGTCACCGGCGATGGCGCGGACGACGGCTCCCGCGAGGCCTACGGGCGGGAGCCGGCGGTCAGGTCGTTGACCGGGAAGCGCGCCGGTCGCCCGGTCAGGACCCGCACCGCCTCTTCGGCGGCGATGGTCCGGACGATTCTCAGTGATTCCTCGGAGTAGTAGGCGGCGTGAGGAGTGACGATCACGTTGGGCAGTGCGAAGAGCGGGTTGTCGGCGCGCCACTCGCGCTGCTTCGCGGGTTCCTCCTCGAGGTCGTCCAGCGCCGCCCCGGCGATCCACCCTTCGGCCAGTGCCTCCTGGAGCGCCGCGTCCTCCACGATGGGACCGCGTGCGGTGTTGACGAGGACGGCCGTCGGCTTCATCCGGCGGAGTGTCGCACGGTCGAAGGTGTGGTGTGTCTGTGGCGTGAGCGGCGCCTGGACCACCACATGGTCGGCGCCTTCCACCAAGTCGTCGAAGGACACCGGCCGAACCTGGCACGCCCGGATCTCGGACTCGTCGAGAAACGGGTCGTGTGCCCAGACCTCGACACCGAACGCCTTCGCGCGTGCGGCGATGAGCCGTGCGATGGCGCCGAAGGACAGCAGCCCCAGCACCTGTCCGCTCAGCCGGTGGATGGGCTCCCCGGTCTGCCAGCGCCACTCACCCTGCCGGGTCGCCCGGTCGTACCGGCAGATCCTGCGGGCGGCCGCGAGCCAGAGCGCGACGGCGTGATCGGCGACCTCTTCGGCGCACCACTCGTTCGGTGCGTTCGTGACCTGGATGCCGTGCCGGGTCGCGGCACCGACGTCGACGATGTCCACACCGGTGCCGTATCGCGCGATCACCCGGCAACGGGTCAACGCCTCCACGGCACGGGATCCGACACGCGCGTACTGCGTCAGGACGCCGGCGGCCTCCCGGCCCGCTTCGATCACCTCGTCCTCGCTCTTGCACTGCGCGGTAAGGAGCCGGAGTCCGGCGCCTTCGACGATGGCGCGTTCGATGTCCACGTCACCGAAGTCGTAGTCGGCGATCAGGACCGCGTCGCTGGATTCAGTGCGAGTCACGAGGGATTCCCTTGGTGTGGACGAGATCCTGGTACGACACGGCGAATTCCAGGCAGCCTCCGCTGTCGAGCTGGCCGACCGTGGATCGGTAGATCTCCTGCCACGGCGTCTGGTTCTCCAGCACCGGGGGAGTGTGACGGGCCCACCGCTCGGCGATCTCCTCGTCCGGCAGCAGGACGTCGACGCGAGCGTTGTCCAGGTCGATACGGATCCGGTCGCCCGTGCGCAGGACGGCGAGGTTGCCGCCGACCGCGGCCTCGGGGCTGGCGTTGAGGATGGACGGTGCGTCCGACGTACCGCTCTGCCGGCCGTCGCCGAGTGTCGGCAGCGCCGTGACGCCTCGCTGCGCCAGCGCCGAGGGGAGTTCCATGTTCACGACCTCGGCGGAGCCCGGGTATGCCACCGGCCCGGCGTAACGGAGCACGAGAATGCAGTCCTGGTCGATGCCGAGCGACGGGTCCTCGATCCGAGCGTGGTAGTCCTCCGGCCCGTCGAAGACGACGGCCCGGAAGACGAACACCGACGGCTCGTCCGAGTGCGGCGAGCGGCGGTCCCGGAAGGCGTTGGCGACGACGGACGTCTTCATGATCGCGGAATCGAACAAGTTCCCCGTCATGACGAGCAGTCCGCCGTGCTCGGTGACGGGGTCCTCGTAGGGGCGGATGACCGCCGGATCGGCAGGCGGCGCCGCCTCCAGGTTCTCGGCCACCGTACGGCCCGAGACCGTCACGGCATCCGTGTGCAGACGCCCCTCCTCCAGCAGTGACCGCATGACCGCCGGGACACCGCCCGCACGGTGGAAGTCCTCGCCGAGGAACTCCCCGGCCGGAGCGAGGTTCACCAGCACCGGAACGTCGCGTCCGACGTGCTGCCAGTCCTGGTTGGTCAGCTCCACCCCGACGTGACGCGCGATGGCGTTGATGTGGATGGGTACGTTGGTCGAGGCGGCGATGGCCGATGCGACGACGATCGAGTTCTCGAAAGCCTGCCGGGTCATGATCTTGCGGGGAGTCAGGTCCTCACGCACCAAGGCCACCGCCCGGCGGCCCGTCTCGTAGGCCATCTGCGCCCGCTCGCTGTAAGGGGCAGGGATCGACGCGCAGCCGGGCAGGGACATTCCCAGGGCCTCGGCCAGACTGTTCATCGACAGTGCGGTGCCCATCGTGTTGCAGTGCCCGATGCTGGGCGCGGAGGCGGTCACCCGTGCCAGATATTCGTCGTAATCGATCTGTCCACTGGCGAGCAGGCGCTTCGACTGCCAGATCACCAGTCCCGAGCCCGTCCGCATGCCGCGGTGATAGCCGTTGAGCATGGGACCCCCGGAGAGGACGATCGCCGGGATGTTCACCGTCGCCGCCGCCGTCAGGCACGCGGGCGTCGTCTTGTCGCAGCCCGTCGTCAGCACCACCCCGTCGAGCGGATACCCGTAGAGCACCTCCACCAGGCCGAGATAGGCGAGGTTGCGGTCCAGCGCGGCGGTGGGGCGCTTCCCGGTCTCCTGCAAGGGATGGACCGGGAACTCCAGCGGGATGCCACCACCGTCGCGGACCCCGTCCTTGATCCGGTCGGCGAGGGCGAGGTGGTGCCGGTTGCAGGGAACGAGATCACTGCCTGTCTGGGCGATGCCGATGATCGGTCGGCCGGACTGCAGCTCTGACCTCGTGAGACCGAAGTTGAGGAACCGTTCGAGGTACAGCGCCGTCATCGCCGGCTTCGCCGCGTTCGCCCACCATGCCTGGCTGCGCAGCTCCACAGGGGAGACCTTCTCCGGTGACACGGTCACCTCCCGGCGGAGCCGGCCGAGCTCTTCGCGGGGTCCGCCCAGCCCGCTCCGACCACGACGCGTTCTGTCACCCGGCGCTGGACAGCCACGGATCCTCCTCGGCTCATCGGTGGCGAGCGGTGCACGCGTTGCGGCCGTCGCACGGGGCATCGTCTCCAGCTTGGCCGGAGACGAGCCGCGCGCAGCCTGGGAGGGCCAGATGAGGGGGTCCGGCCACGACGCTCCGTCGCCCGGCCGCTCCCTTGGGAGCTGGCCGAGCAGCGGTACGACCAGAGGGTCGAGCACTGCGCGCGCTCCGGCTGGAGCGCCCGCGCAACGCCAAGCGGGAGCGCGCCAGGCCGCACGCGGGGCCGACGCGCTCCGCCGTAGCCGCCGAACGCCTGGCGGCAGCGCTGCGCGCCCGAACCGCCGTTGTGATGGACAGGCCTGCGTCAGGGAGTCAGTGCTGCTGTCACTCGACGCGTGCGGGGTGTGAACGCGATGGACCGTGCGTGCTCCTTCGGGCCAGTGCGCGCACCGGCCCTCACGGTGCCCGGTCACATCTCGTCCGGCCGCGGTTCCCTCTCGCCGAGATCCAGAACCTCGTCGTCCGCGTGCGCGCCGAACTCGGCGACGCGCACCTCCGCGATGCGTTCGTACCGGCTGATCCGGTCGGTCCACTCCGCATCGACGCCGAACGCCACCTGCGCGAAGCCCACCCGGCCGACGGCCTCGGCCAGGCCCGGATCGCCAGGAGCCAGCAGCCGCACCGGCGTGTCAAGCGCCACGGTGCTCGGCGGCACGAAGTACTCGTCCGGCACGACGGTGCGCGCATGGACGAGCGCGCCGACAGCGACAACCGAGCCGGCCCCCAGCCGCGCGCCCTGCAGGACCGTCGCCGTGGTCGCCACGTAGGAGCACCTGCCGATCGCGCAGCCCAGCAGCGTGGCATGCGGCCCCACGAAAACGTGGTCCTCGACGAGCACCGGCTGATCGCCGGCGACCGCAGAACCGCGCAGCACCGCGTTCTCGCAGATCACCGTCGCCTCCCCGACCTCGATCCGAGACCCCTCGGCATCGAGCACCGCGCCGTACATCACCCGCGCCCTTGGCCCCACGCGGACATCACCGACCAGCGTGGCCGTCGGGGCGATGTAAGCGGTGGGATGGACCTGCGGTTCATGCCCGCGGTGCCGGATGCGGATTCCCTGCGACTCAGCGTTCATGAACGGATTCTCGCTCGCGGGGTCGCGATCATGCTGGCGGATTTCCGACGTCACACGGGGGTGGACCGAGCCCTCGTAGGCGGTCATCCGAGCCGAGCCGAGGCTGCGGCGAGAGTGAGTAAGCACCGGCCGGTGAACATCAGGACGCGGTCGGTGTGGCCGTGCAGGTCGCCGGGGACGGTTCCCTCCTCGAGGAAGCCGTCGAGGACTGTCGCGTCGTCGGCGCCCATGTCAGCCGACCTTCGCTGCCGGGGCCTGGTGGGCGGAGGTCTGCGGATCGTGGACCGTCTTGCGGGCATTCCGGCGCCGGCGCTTCGGGGGCCGACGGCGCGCGCCCAGCCGCGGAGAGCGGCGAACTGTCGGCGGGTACGTCCCCTGCCGGCGTCGGCCGGAACGCCTGGAGCAGGCCCGGAGCAAGCGAGTCATGCTCAAGGGGAGGGCATCCGGATGACCGGATGCCCTCCCCTCGGTCATGCTGCCGGCATCCATGCCGCGTACATGTGTACGGCTGGCCGGGAAGACGGGTCAAAGTGCCGAACACGCGCTGCACGGATGCGGACAGATGGGTTTACTCATCACGCCGCGCCCATCGCGTGCTCTTCCTCGCTCACCGACGGCGGGACAGGACGACGAGAACCGCCAGGGTGAAGGCGACGAAAACCAGGACGATTCCCCATGTCGGCAGGTCGGATGCAGACGTGGGCATGATCAGCGACATCGTCACCGCGGGAGCCCTTTCCGAAAGAAGTAGAGCCCGCTCACGACGAGAAAGGCACCCATGAAGATCGGCAGCACCGCTCGCGTGTTTCCGTCACCGGCATCTTCCACTCCGAGGTAGAACAGAGTGACGCCGCAAACGAATGCCACGAGTCCTCCGATCACCACTGCGGCCCTGCGCATGGGTTCCCTCCCTGTCTCCTATGGGCGATGTGCACAACGCGCCCGGCCTTCAGGATCAGCTGTAGGCGGCGGTGGTCGCTCCGGCGTACCCGGCGGCCACGACGGAACACCCGGTCATGGCCCAGTCACCCATGCCCGTGACGTCGCCGAAGCTGAGAAGTCCGCTCGGGTCGATGCGGTTGACGGGATCGTCTTCGGCGTAGAGGTAGGGGCTCTTCTCCTGGCCGGAGGGGTCGGGGCTGTTGAAGCGGCCGATGTTGGGGTCGTAGTAGCGGGCCTCGTAGTGGTAGAGCCCGGTGGGGTCTCGGTAGCCGCCGGCGAACCGGTACGGCTGGGGGACCTGTTCCGTGGTGGCGGCGCGGGTGACGCCGCGGGGGCTGTAGCTGTAGGTGTTCACCTTGGCGCCGGTGTCGTCGGCGAGCGCGACGACGGAGCCGATGGCGTCGGTGAGGTAGTAGTAGCTCTTGCCCCCGGTCGGCATGGAGTTGAGGGTTCCCCCGGGTTCCCGGTTGAAGCTCATGTCCACACCGCCGGTGGTCTTCGCGGACAGGCCCGGGGGGCCGTTGCGGAAGAAGGTGTCGCCGAGGCGGATGCGCTCGCTCCGGTCGGTCGAGCCGTACTGGCCGGAGCAGGTCGTGCCGTCGACGGTGAGCGAGGTGAACTGCGAGTGGTCCGACCACTTCTCGGCGGTGCGGGTGCCGACGTTGCCGGCCGCCCTGTAGGTGAGGCGGGTCTGAGACCCGTCCTGCAGGGTGCGGACGGTTTCCCGGTTCAGCGGGTCGAAGGCGTAGCCGACCACACCGGTGTTGCCGGAACGCTGCACGAGGTTGCCGTTCCCGTCGTAGGCGTAGCTGACGGCGAGGTAGTGGGACGAGTCGACCTTCACCACACGGTCGCGCTCGTCGTACTCGTAGATGACCGTCACCCCGCGCCCGTCGCGGACCGTGGACGGCCGGCCGAGGTCGTCGTAGGTGTAGGTCGTCACGCCGAGCGGGGCGGGCGGGGTGACCTTGGTCAGGTTGCCCTTGGCGTCGTAGGTGAAGGCGATGGACACCGACTTCGTGGAGCTCATCTCGGTGGTGGCCTTGCAGCGCTGGCCTTCGAAGCCGCCGCAGGGTGGGGTGGCCGGGTTGTAGTCGAACGTCTGGTTGCCGCCGCCGGTGCCGGTCACCGCGACCGACTTGGTGTTGCCGGCGGAGTCGTAGGTGTAGTCGGTCTTCTCACCGTCCGGCGTGGTCGTCGTGCCGGGCAGGTCCGCGCCCGACACCGTCTGGTACGCGGCAGACGCTGTCGCCCCGGTGGGGAGTTCCGCGGGCCCGGCCGTGCGCGGCCGACCCTGACGAGGTGCTGAAGAGTCACCGGGGTGGAACCAGGGTGGCGTCCGCCTGTCGGCGGATGCTCCGGGCACCCGCCCGGGCGGAGATTGGGCGCCATGCGAATCCCACCGGTCGTGAACACCTCCACGTCTCTCGCCCTGTGCCTGGTCGTCGCGGCAGGGGCTGCCGCTTCCGCCGCGCCTCCCACTCCGCCCTCGCCCGCCGCTGATGAGGGGATACGGTTCGCGTTGCCGGAGTCGTCGGGGCAGCACCCGGTGGGGAGCACCGAGCTTCACCTCGTCGACGGCGACAGGAGCGACCCGTGGGCCACCGACGACAGAGCCCGGGAGCTGATGGTCAGCATCTGGTATCCGGCCCGTCGGGCGATCGGACATCCGCGTCAGCCCTACATGCCTCCCGGCGTCGCGCGTGCGGTGGACGAGTCCGGCTCCTTCCAGCTCGCCGGACCCGGCCGGATCGACTGGGCCGGCATCCGGACGGAGGCGGCCGTGATGGCCCCGGTGGACGACCGTCAGGCCAGGCCTGTCGTGCTGTACTCACCGGGCCTGCAGATCTCCCGGACGCTCGGCACCGCGACAGCGGTGGAGCTCGCGAGCCACGGCTATGTCGTCGTCACCGTGGACCACACCTTCGAGGCTTCCGCGGTGGAGTTTCCGCGGGGCAGGGTCGAACTGCAGAAGCCGATGTCCGGCATCGCGGCACTCAAGCAGGTCATGGACACCCGGATGCGCGACACCCGCTTCGTCCTCGACCAGCTCGCCGTGCTGCAGACCGGCGGCAACCCCGACGCCGAGGGGCGCCGACTGCCCAAAGGGCTGCGGAAGGCGCTGAACCTGGAGCGGGTCGGGATGTACGGGCATTCGGGCGGCGGCGCCACCGCGGCCGAGACCATGCGCGTGGATCGCCGTATCGACGCGGGCATCAACATGGACGGCACGCTGCAGTACAGCGACAGCGATTTCCTCCCCGTGGCCCGGGAAGGACTGGACCGCCCGTTCATGCTCATGGGAAAGGCCAACCAGACCCACCTCAACAAGCCCTCCTGGGCTTCCTTCTGGGACCGCTCGACAGGCTGGAAGCGCGATCTGAGCCTGGAACAGGGCAGTCACTTCAGTTACACGGATGCCCAGTCGTTCGTGCCGGCCTTGGACGAGCACCTGGACATTCCGGCCCAGCTCCGCGAGCAGTACATCGGCACGGTGGACCCCGGCCGCAGCACCGCCGCGCAGCGCGCCTTCATCACCGCGTTCTTCGACCAGCACCTGCGCGGCCGGCCCCAGGACCTCTTGCACGGGCCTTCCGCCGCCCACCCGGACGTGCGCTTCATCGACTGATTACGGCCGGGCGACCGGGCGGACACCGCACAGCCAGGACCACTTCGACGAGCGGCGCGTACGGCACGGCGGTCGAGCCCGGCTCCTGCGGACGCCTCTACGGCACCCCATGCGGCCACGAACACGCCTGCTTCTCCGAACTAAGTCCGGCTTCATTCGAGGCGTCGCGCCTGTCGTGTTACCTGCGTCTGCATAGAGGCGACCTCGCCGCCCATTCGGCAAGCTGCCGGTGGTTCGGGGGGCGACCACCGCCATCAATCCAGCGGGATGACAGGCCTGACGAGGGTGCCGCGGGTGTGCGGGCGTTGCGCGACGAAGTCGCCCTGTTCGGGGTCGCGATAGGAGCTCGCCCGAATCAACCACTTGGCGAACCAGGGTTCGCCGCCGCATTCGGCACCGCCGCCGTCGGCGCCACGGACCTCGCGGCGGTCGGCGGTCAGCTCCCACTTGTAGGAGTTCTGGGCCATGTGCAGTCCTGACAGCGTCGGCGATGCTGTGGCGACGCGGACGCCGTCGGGCATGACAAGGGTGTTGTCGTCTTCGAGCCATCGGGTCGGCATGCGGTCGCCCCAGGGGAACAGACCTCGTGCGCCGAATGCGTAGGCGTGCTCCCATTCATCGGGAGTGGGCAGGCGTCGGCCGGTCCGAGCCAGCTCATCGGTGATCGTCTCGTAGGTGGTGTGGGCCGCGAGCCACGCCGCCGTGGGGTTTCCGTCTGGGTCGAAGCGGACTCGGCCGTGGGTGCCCGTGTCGGTTTCGGGCAGGATGAAATCGTCGACGAGTTCCTGGTATCCCGGCTTCCACTTCTGGATGAGCGCGGTGATGATCGGGTGGTCGAGGGGAGCCTCACTCACGCCGGCCTCGTCAGCGTGCGTTGCAGCGAGGAACGCCTTCACAAGCGCGGTACGGGGGCGCGAGGTGATCGCCGCGATGTGCTCGCGGATCTCCTCGACAGTACTGTCGGTCTGGCGGGCGCGGGCCTCAGCCCGGTCATCCGGCTCAAGGTCGGCGTACTCGGGGAACAGGTCCAGCGCCGAATAGCTACCAAGATAGGACAGGACCTCGTCGTCGGTCGGCGTCCAGGATTCGGGGTCGAAGCCGAGTTGGGCGTGTCCGCCCGGGACGAAGGTGAACGGTCTCCCGTCGACCTCGATGATCGCGTTGTAGGCGGTTCGTCCGGCGAATTCGTGAAGGTGGACGGACGTGACGACACCGCCTACCGTTCGAGCGGTGGCTGCAGCCTCCTTTTGGTCGCAGTGGAGCCACTCGTCGAGGGTGATATCGGCAGTCGACATGCCGCGGAGTATGCCGGAACCGGCCGACAGCCGAGACGTCGAGTCCTTGAGCGTTCGGGACCCTGGTCGGACCCAGGCTGTCTCGGCCTGTTGAAGTGTCCCCCTCGTCACCGTGGCGACGTGTGCGGAAGCTGCGACGCGACCCGGCACCGCAGGTCGACGCTCAGCCGGCTGCGTCGGGCGATCCGGGTGAGTTTGTCCTCAGGGCTGGGTAGACCGCTTTGTGCTCCATTGTCGTGTCGATGCTCCGGTGTCCGTAGATCACCTGGGCGTCTGGGGTGTCTGTGTGTTGGCCGTGTGCTTGGCCCTGGGTGTGCCCCGGGCTGACGCCGAGGCTCGACTCCGCGATGTTGACTTCTGGGCCGCCATGACCGCGGCCATCAGCGCCAAGTAGCACTTCATCGGCAAGGCTGGGGTAGTGCGGGCCGTGGCAGGATGACGACATGTTGATCCGAAAGGCTGATGCCGCGTAGGCGTCCGAAAAGGCTGCGCGCGGAGCGGTGGCGGCCCGGAAAAGGTGTCCCGGTTCGTCGGATCCGCGGGGTTTCAGCGGCCACTCGCGTGGCGATCCGGAAGCTGGAAGAACAGCGTCTGTGGTCGGGGGCGGTGGCCCCGCCGCCCTGGCGGAGTGCCGACGGTATCTGGGGCAACCCGGGCGCGTTCTGCCGGATCCGGTGGTGGGCTGCGACTGCTGCGACCCTCTGGTGGCGCGAGACCTCCTGGAGGATGTGCTGCTGTGGCTTCCCCGTGGCGCTCAGGCTGATCTCGGCAGGATCGTCGCCGGATTGGACGCCGAGTTCGACCGCAGGGCCGTCTCCCTCAGCTCCCACCACGTGCTGGCAACTCCGTTCAGTGCCTGCGGATATTGGCGCCGGAGATTCATGGAGAACTGAGGGCCGGGTGGTTGCACGCCGCTGAGCGCTGAGCGTTCAGCGTTCATGGCTCAGGCGACAGCCACGCCGCTCCGCCCGGCGCCGGGCGGCGGGTTGTCTCTGGAGATCAACCAGCGGTCGAGGACGATCTGAGTCTTCTCACGTCCATCATCGATGTAACGCCTGATACATTCTCAGGCGTGACGGAGAAGGCTGAGCAGACGATCCGGTGGCTGATCCTGGTGATCAAGCTGCCCGCGGACCCCTCCCGGCACCGCGTGGCGGTGTGGCGGGAGTTGCGCAGGATCGGAGCTCTCTCCCTGGGTCAGGGCGTCTGGGCGGTTCCGGAGGTGCCGGTCTTCGCGGACGGCGTCCGGCGTGCCCTCGAACTCACCGACGCCGCAGGCGGTCAGGGCCTGACACTCCAGGCGTCCGGTCGTTCCGAGCAGGACGCGGCCCGCTTCCGGGAGATGTTCACCGCCGCACGCTCGGCGGACTGGGTGGAGTTCCTCGCGGACTGCGGCAAGTTCGAGGAGGAGATCGCCAAGGAGATCCGGATCGCCAAGTTCACCCTGGCCGAGCTGGAGGAAGAGGAACAGAGCCTGGAGCGGCTGCGTCGTTGGCACCGTGACCTGACCGCCCGGGACGTCTTCGGCGCCCCCGAAGCGGCCGAGGCCGCCGAGCGGCTCAAGCACTGTGCTGCCGTCTGCGAGGACTACTCCGAGCGCGTCTTCGGCGCGCTGCATTCCACCGACGAGGGCATGTCGTGACCACTCACCCCACAACTCCGGCCGCTCCGAGGCAGGCCATGTGGCCTCTGTACGCGGCCGGGTTCACGACCGCCTTCGGTGCTCACGGCATCGCCGCCAACCTCGGCGGCTTCTCCGAGGACGCCGTCACCTCCCTGATCGTCCTGGGTGGACTGCTCGCCCTGTACGACGGGGCGGAGGTCCTGCTCAAGCCCGTCTTCGGCTCGCTCGCCGACCGGATAGGCGGCAAGCCCGTCCTCCTCGGCGGCCTCGTCGCCTTCGCCGCCGCGTCCGCGCTGTACGCGATCGCCGACAGCCCCGGCTGGCTGTGGGCCGCCCGTCTCGGCCAGGGCGCCGCCGCCTCCGCGTTCTCCCCCTCGGCCTCCGCGATGGTCGCGCGTCTCAACCCGGCCGCCAAGCGCGGGCGCGCGTTCGGCTCCTACGGCTTCTACAAGTCGATCGGCTACACCCTCGGTCCGCTCCTGGGCGGCCTCCTGGTCTGGGCCGGCGGGCTGCGCCTGCTGTTCACGGTCATGGCCCTGTGCGCGGCCGCCGTCG
>NZ_JACADT010000160.1:0-8513 GCF_013421635.1 Streptomyces sp. UH6
GCGCCGCGCCTGGACCCGCCGGGTGACCAGCACGATCAGTGCCAGCGCCGCGACGGTGACGGCCCAGGAGCCGAACCAGCCGATGTGGTCGGCCAGCACCACGGGCTCGAGCGCGGGCAGGTCCTTCCACAGGTCGAACTGCCAGGCGGCGAGCGTCGCACCGGCGATGAACCCGCCCAGGGTGAGCACCAGCGTGGACTGGCCGGAGCCCACCACGTAGAGGGTGCCCGAGGCGCAGGCGCCGCCCAGCTGCATCCCGACGGCGAACAGCACCGAGCCGATCAGCAGGCCCAGCCCCAGCGGGCCCGCGGACGGCGCGGGAGCCGAGCCGAACAAGCCCGTGCCGGTGCCGATGACCAGGGCGAACAGGGTGGCCGTCGTGCCCAGCAGCAGGGCGTGGGCGCGCAGGCCGGTGCCGTTGCCCACGGCGACCAGCTGCCGCCAGGCGGAGGTGAAGCCGAACCGTGAGTGGAACAGGCCGACGCCCAGACCGAGGCCCAGCAGGAGAAGGACGCCCGGCTTGGCGCCGTGCGTCGCCCAGACGTAGGCGGTGAGCGCGACGGCGAGCAGGGCCGAGACGGCCAGCGGCCCCTTGCGGACCGGCTTCAGAGGCGGGGTCGGGGGAGCGGGACGGGAGGTGAGGGCGGGGGAGAACAGGGCGGTGGCGGTCCGGGCGCGCGGCGGCGCGGCCGTCACCTCGGTGGGAGGCGCGGTGGTCAAGGAGGATCTCCGGGGTCGCGTGGGGGACGGAGCCGAGAGCGCCGGCAACCGTCGGCGGCGCGTGGGGCGCGGACGACGAGGCGCGCGTCAGCTGCGACAGAGAGCGTCGTCGACGCACCAGGCCGACGTCGCGAAGAGCGCGAGGCACAGCAGGGAGGCGGGTGCGGACATGCGGACGAATATACGGAGCGCGTTGCCTGTATGGGGCAACTGTCTCGCGATGTGAGCAAGGAGATGAGATGGCAGTCAGGTTCATGCCAGGTGCGTGCGGCCCCGCGGGGCGGGCGCGGCGGGAGGCCGGTCCCGCCCGGTGGCGCTCCCCGGCCCGCCGCGCCGTCCTCGCGCCGCCCGCCCCGGGTCAGGGCACCCGCGCCGTCCACTCCTCGGTGGCGAACCGGGTCCGCACCAGTTCCTCCGCGCGCTCCATCTCCGCCGCCGTGACCTCGCCGGCCGTCAGCCCGTAGCGGTTGCGGAAGGAGGCGATCATGTTCTCGATGACCTGCTCCCGCGCCAGCCCCGTCTGCCGGCGCAGCGGATCCACGCGCTTCTTGGCGCTCCGGGTGCCCTTGTCGGACATCTTCTCCTTGCCGATGCGGAGCACCTCGAGCATCTTGTCGGCGTCGATGTCGTAGGACATCGTCACGTGGTGCAGCACGGCGCCGGGTCCGCCGTCCGGGCCCACCACCCGTTTCTGCGCCGCGCCGGCGATCTTGCCCGCCTCGGTGGCGATGTCGTTGAGCGGCTGGTACCAGGCCTTGATGCCCATGTCGCCGAGGGCACCCAGCACCCAGTCGTCGAGGTAGGCGTAGCTGTCGGCGAAGGAGAGCCCGGAGACCAGGGCCTCCGGGACGGACAGCGAGTAGGTGATCGTGCTCATGGGCTCGACGAACATCGCGCCGCCGCCCGAGATCCGGCGCACCACCGTGATGCCGTGCCGGGCCGCGCCCTGCGGATCCACCTCGTTGCGCAGCGACTGGAAGCTGCCGATGACCACCGCGGGCGAGGCCCACTCCCACACCCGCAGGGTCGGCGGCCGGCGGCCGGCGGCCACCTCGGCGGTGATCACCTCGTCCAGCGCCATGTGCAGGGCCGGCGCCTGCGGACCCATGTGGACGAGCTGCCAGTCGTAGTCGCCCCACTCGGTCGCATGGGCCAGCGCGCGCCGGACGGCGATGCCGACGCCCTCCGCCGTCAGCCCCAGCATCACCGTCGACTCCGGCAGGGCCGCCGTGATCCGGGCAGCCAGTCCCGCTGCGTCCGTCGTGGAGGGGGCTCCCTCCAGGGCCTGGTTGATCGAGAGGATCGCCTCGTCGGGCTCCAGGAAGAAGTCACCGGCGACCCGCACGTCGCGCAGCACTCCTTCGTGGACGTCCAGATCGACGACGACCAGCTTGCCGCCAGGCACCTTGTACTCGCCGTGCACGGCTGTGCTCCCTTCCCGTGCGCGGCGTGTCCGGAGCCCGGCGCTCCGAGGACGGAACGGATGCGCACATGTTCTTGTCGCGGTCCGATTCTCCCGCCCGGCGGCCGGGCGCGCAGTCCCGGCCGGGCCGGAAAGGGGGCGCGGCTCCCCGCGGCCCGCGCATTCGTGGCGCGTGGCCGGGAACCCGCAGGGACGGGTACGGGAGGTGCGAGGTGGACGGTGACCGGGGACCGGGCCAGGACCGGGGGCCAGGCCAGGACCGGGGGCTGGGCCTGGACGAGGTGCTGAGGGCGGCCGAGCGTGCGGCGCCGGTGGAGTCGGTGGACGTGGTCGCCCGGAACCTGGAGCGCAGGTTCGCGGCCAGGGAGGTGTCCTTCCTGCTCGTCGACATGCTCGGGCGGGAAGCCGTACGGCTGCCCAGGAGCGACGGGGAGGGACGGGCGCGGGGCGCCGTGGACAGGCGCCCTCTCGCGGGCAGCGTCTACGAGAAGGTCCTGCGCTCGCAGCGCCCGCACGTGGAGGACGACGGCGCGGGCGGCGCCCGGATGGTCGCGCCGGTCACCAACCGGGGCGACCTCATAGGCGTGCTGGAAGCCGTCGTGCCAGAGGTGGACGACACGATCCGCGACGCGGTGGCACAGGCCGCGCACGCGCTCGCGTACATCGTCGTCACCGACCGCCGTTTCACCGACCTGTACCACTGGGGTTGGCGCACCTCGCCCGTGACCCTGGCCGCGGAGATCCAGCACCAGCTGCTCCCTTCGGCGTCCTGCTGCGAGGCCCCCCGGTTCACCCTGGCCGGAGGCCTGGTCCCGGCCGACGACATCGGCGGCGACACCTACGACTACGCCCTCGACCAGGACACCCTGCACCTGTCCATCACCGACGCCATGGGACACGACACAGCCTCCGCGCTGCTGGCCACGCTGACCGTCAACGCCCTGCGCGGAGCCCGCCGCGCGGGGCGGGGCCTCCTCGAGCAGGCCGCCGCCGCCCACGAGGCGATCACCCGCCACGCCCGCGGCATGACCACCGGCCAGCTCCTGCGCGTCGACCTGGCGGACGGCGCCTGCGAGATGGTCAACGCCGGGCATCCCTGGCCGCTGCGCCTGCGCGGCGGGCGGGTGGAGAAGCTGTCCGTCCACGTCGATCTGCCGTTCGGTGTCCCGGCCCCGGTCTCCTACCAGGTGCAACGGCTCCAGCTGGAGCCGGGCGACCGGCTGGTGCTGCTCACCGACGGCATGATCGAGCGTGGCGCCGGGGCCGTCGACCTGCCCGCCGTCGTCCGCGACACCGGCGCCGAGCACCCTCGCGAGGCGGTGCAGGCCATGACCCTGGCCGTGTACGACGCCTGCGGGGGAGAACTGCGGGACGACGCCACGGCGCTGGTGCTGGACTGGCACGACGGCACCGGGCGGGGGCGGCACCCCGACGGCACGCCGCGCGCCTGAACCGCCAAGAACTCTTTGCCAAGAACTCTTCGCAAAGAGTTCTTGGCGGTCTATGGTCGTCGCATGGGGAAGAGCGACGAAGTACGCCTGGACGCCAAAGGGCTGCGCGCCATGGCCAATCCGCTGCGGGTGCAGATCGTCGGGCTGCTGCGCAGGCACGGGCCCTCGACGGCGACCCGCCTGGCGCAGCGGCTCGGCGTGAACTCCGGCAGCGCCAGCTATCACCTGCGGCAGCTGGCCGAGGCCGGGTTCGTGGAGGAGCTCACCGACCGGGGCAACGCGCGGGAGAGGTGGTGGCGGTCGGCCCACCGGATGACCCGTTTCGACGACCGGGAACTGGCCGCCCGCGAGCCGGACGCCACCCGTGCCTACCTTCAGTCCGTCGCCGACACCTACGCCCTCCGCGCGCGGCAGGCGCTGGGCGAGGTGGAGACCATGCCGGCCGAGTGGCGGGGGGTCTTCGACATGAGCGACTGGGGGCTGCGGCTCACGCCCGGCGAGGCGGTGGCCCTGCGGGAGGAGCTGACCGCCGTGCTCGACCGGCACCGGCAGGAGGCCACCGAGGCCGCCGCGTCCGCGCCGGCGGAGGCGCGGACGGTCTCCGTGATCCTCCACATGCTGCCCGACCTCGTGGACGACGAGGAGACGGAGGGACACGGCCAGGACGCCCAGGACGGCGGACGTGGCGACGGCGGCGACGACGACGGCAGCGCCGACGACGGCGGCACGAGCGGGATACGCGGGGGAGAGGGCGCATGAAGGACGGCACGGGGGAAGCACGGCCGGCACGCCGGGACATGAGGCCGCTGGCCGGTGTCCTGGCCGCCATGGCGGTGTCGCTGACCGGAACCCGGGTGGCCGCGGTGGCCGTCCCGTGGTTCGTCCTGGTCACCACGGGCAGCGCCACGCAGACCGGCCTGGTCGCCTTCTGCGAGATGGCGCCCTACGTGGCGGCGAAGGCGCTCAGCGGGCCGGTGGTGGACCGGGCCGGGCCGCGCGTCGTCTCGTGGACCACCGACCTGGTCAGCTGTGCGGCCGCCTTCGCGGTGCCCGCCCTGCACGCCGTGGGCATGCTCCCGCTGCCCGCCCTGCTGGCGCTGGTGGCGCTGATCGGCGCCGCCCGCGGACCCGGCGACCTCGCCAAGGAGGTGATGGTCCCGGACGCGGCGGACCGCAGCCGGGTGCCGATGGAACGGGCCATGGCCTTCTCCGGCACCGTCGAACGGCTCGCCTCCACCGTCGGCCCGGCGGTCGGCGGCCTGCTGGTCGCGATGCTCGGCCCTCTCACGGTGCTGTTGGTCAACGCCGCCTGCTTCGCGCTCGGTTCACTGCTGGTCGCGGTGGCCCTGCCGCGCGCCGTGGGGCGGCCCGAGGCCCGGACGCCCGAGGCCCGGACGGAGGAAAGGGAGGGCTACTGGCGCAGCTTCGCGGCCGGCTTCACGCTGGTACGGCGCGACGGCCTGCTCCTCACCGTCGTGCTGATGATCGCCGTCACCAACCTGCTGGACGCCGCGCTGCTCTCCGTGCTGCTGCCGGTCTGGGTGAAGGAGTCCGGACACGACGCCACGCTGCTGGGCGCGACGATGGCGGTGTTCAGCGCGGCGGCCGTCGTCGGCAGCCTGCTCGCCGCCGCCTTCGCCCACCGGCTCAACCGGCGGCTGGTGGTCCTCGTCGGGTTCACCCTGGTCGGCGCGCCGATGCGGCTGGTCCTCCTGGGCGACCTGCCCGTCGCGCTGATCATGACCGTGTTCGTGATCGCCGGCCTCGGGGCGGGCTTCATCAACCCGGTGCTGGGCGCCGTCTTCGTGGAGCGGGTCCCGCGCGCCATGCTCGGCCGCGCCAACGCCCTCGCCGACTCGCTCGCCTGGGCGGGCATCCCGTTCGGCGGACTGCTGGCCGGAGCGGCGGTGGGCCTGGTCGGGCTGTCCCCGGCGCTGCTGGCCGGCGGCGTCCTCTACTTCCTGACCACCAGCCTCGCCGGACTCCGCCCGGAATGGCGGGAGATGGAACGGCCGAAGGACCGGCCCGCCGGTCCCGGAGGGCGTCTGGCGGGCGAGCCGGCGGGGTAAGCATCGCAAGGATCTTCGATCCGGTCCCGGTCCCGAACAGGAGGGAAGGCCAGCGGTGTTCACGACCCGGCCCACGCTGCAGGGCACCTTCGGCATGGTGTCGTCCACCCACTGGCTCGCCTCGCAGTCGGCGATGGCGGTGCTGGAGGACGGCGGCAACGCCTTCGACGCGGCGGTGGCGGCCGGCTTCGTGCTGCACGTCGTCGAGCCGCATCTCAACGGCCCGGCCGGCGAGGTGCCGATCCTCCTGGCGCCCGCCGGGGGAGAGGTCCGGGTGCTGTGCGGCCAGGGCGTCGCGCCCGCCGCGGCGACGGCGGCCCATTACCGCGCGCTCGGCCTCGAACTCGTCCCCGGCACCGGCCCGTTGGCCGCGGCCGTGCCCGGGGCGTTCGACGCCTGGATGGTGCTGCTGCGCGACCACGGCACCAAGGAGCTCGCCGACGTCCTGCAGTACGCCGTCGGCTACGCCGAGGACGGCCACCCGCCCGTGGAGCGCATGGCGCAGACCGTCGAGACGGTGCGGGAGCTGTTCGAGACGGAGTGGACCTCCTCCGCCGAGGTCTACCTCCCCGGCGGCGAACCCCCGCGTCCCGGCACGCTGTTCCGCAACCCGGCGCTCGCCGCCACCTGGCGGCGGCTGCTGGCCGAGGCCGACGCGCCCGGCGGTGACCGGGTCGCCCGGATCGAACGGGCCCGGGAGACGTGGCGTTCCGGGTTCGTCGCCCGTGCCCTGCTCCGGCAGTCCGCACGGCCCACCCTGGACACCAGCGGCGAGCACCACACCGGCGTCCTCACCGCCGAGGACCTGGCCTCCTGGTCCGCCGGCTACGAGGCGCCCGCGACCTACGACTGGCGCGGCTGGACCCTCTGCAAGGCGGGCCCTTGGAGCCAGGGACCTGCGTTCCTCCAGCAACTCGCGCTCCTCCCGGAGGGGTTGCCGCCCCACGGCTCGGCCGACCACGTCCACCTGCTGATCGAGGGCTGCAAGCTGGCGATGGCCGACCGCGAGGCCTGGTACGGGGACGCCGGCGACGCCCCGGCACCGCTCGCCGACCTGCTGTCCGCCCGCTACAACGCCGACCGCCGCCGGCTGATCGACCCGGCCAGGGCCTCCCTCGAGCTGCGCCCCGGCAGCCCGGGGGGACGGCCTCCGCGCCTGGCCGCGCAGGCCCACCTGACAGCCGACGACACACCGGAGTTCAGCGCTCTGGGCGTCGGCGAGCCCACCGTCGCCCGGGACGGCACGACCCGCGGCGACACCTGCCACCTCGACATCGTCGACCGCTGGGGCAACATGATCGCCGCCACCCCCAGCGGCGGCTGGCTCCAGTCCAATCCGGTCGTCCCCGAGCTGGGCTTCCCGCTCGGCACCCGGCTCCAGATGACCTGGCTGGAGGAAGGGCTGCCCAACACCCTCACGCCCGGCCGCCGGCCCCGCACCACGCTCACCCCGTCGCTCGCCCTGCGCGACGGCGTCCCCGTCCTGGCCTTCGGCACGCCGGGCGGGGACCAGCAGGACCAGTGGCAGCTCCACTTCTTCCTCGCCGTCGCCGCACGCGCCGAGGTCCGCGGCGGCCTCGACCTCCAGGGCGCCATCGACGCCCCGAACTGGCACAACGAGTCCTTCCCCGGCTCCTTCTACCCGCGGGGCATGCGCCCCGGCCGGGTCGTCGTCGAGGCCCGCACGGACCGGGCCGTGGTGGAGGAGCTGAGGAGGCGCGGCCACGACGTCGAGGTGGGCGACGCGTGGTCGGAGGGACGCCTGTGCGCCGTCGCCCGCGACCCCCGGACCGGGGTGCTGTCGGCGGCCGCCAACCCGCGTGGAATGCAGGGGTACGCGGTGGGGCGGTGACCGCGTCGCCGTGTGGTGGCCGCCCCGCGGCACGGTGACCGGCCCACGGCGTGGTGACCGAGTCACGAGGCGACGGTGGCGCCGCCGCAGGCCCACGAACGACCGATCATCAGATAACAGCAACAATGCGCGCCCGATCCGGGGGCGGCGGCGGTCGCCGCGCCTGCTCCGCCGACGCCCCGGAGGGCGAAGGGCCCCACCGACGATGACGGACGGTCAACGGAGGCCGCCGCCACCCGGTGTCGGCGCGGCGGCCTATCCTGATCACAGGAGGACACCGCCGACGAAGGAGTCCGAGGTGCCGTCGACATCGATACTCGACGCGGTCGTGGTGGGCGCGGGCCCGAACGGGCTGACGGCCGCCGTCGAGCTGGCCCGGCGCGGGTTCTCGGTCGCCGTGTTCGAGGCCCGGGACACGGTGGGCGGGGGAGCGCGCACCGAGGAGCTCACGCTGCCCGGTTTCCGGCACGACCCCTGTGCCGCCGCCCATCCGCTGGGGATCAGCTCGCCCGCGTTCCGCGCCCTGCCGCTGGACCGGTACGGGCTGGAATGGGTGCACGCCCCGCTGCCGATGGCGCACCCGTTCCCGGACGGCACGGCCGCCGTGCTCTCCCGGTCCGTCGCCGAGACGGCGGCCTCCTTCGGGCCCCGGGACGCGGGTCCGTACCGGAGGCTGACCGAGCCGATGCTGCGCCACTGGGACGCTCTGGTGCGCGACTTCATGTCACTGCCGCTCAGCGCGCTGCCACGGGACCCGGTCACGCTGGCCCGGTTCGGCCTCGCCGGGCTGCCGCCGTCGACCTGGCTGATGCGGCGCTTCCACGACGAGCGGTTCAAGGCGCTCTTCGCCGGCCTGGTGGCCCATGTGATGGCCCCGCTGGGCGGGTTCGCCACCGGCGCGGTGGGGCTGGTCTTCGCCCTGGCCGCGCACGCCCGCGGCTGGCCGTTCGCCCGCGGCGGCTCGCAGGCGATCTCCGACGCGCTGGCCGCCCACCTCG